>JADFMZ010000108.1 GCA_022563615.1 Planctomycetota bacterium | reverse complement strand
GGGCACCCGCCTATCCCAATAAGTGTGGCACGGGTTAATGGGATAGGCTCAATGCCAACCCCGATCCTGCGCCTTGCAATCCGAGAGAACTATATCCCTCACAACACGAATCATACAACCCGTGTCGAAGTTCGCGTTGGCCGATAACATGGACAGGGTGGAAACCCGCAGCCCCATGGTCGATCGACTACTCATACTGAACCGCCTCCCCTGGTATGCGCGCCTGCCGATCAAGTGGGTGCTTTGGGGCCTCGTGATTCTGGTGGTCTGCTACCCCTATCCCAATCGGCTGGTGCGCCATCTTCGTCATTGGACCGATCCTAACCAATTGGTGGAGCCTGATGCCCCGGCCCTTAAGCCGATGATTCAAGAACTGCGAGCCGAGTTGCCCGACGATCTTGCCCCGCAAGTAGCCCTCCAACACATCGAGCGATTCGTGTATCGGAAAATCCCCTACGCGTGGGACTGGGAAACCTGGGGTGTGGTGGACTACCTGCCGACCGTCGCCGAAGTGATCGAACAGGGCAGGGAGGACTGTGACGGTCGGGCCGTGGTAGCCGCCTCGCTGCTAAGGAACTTCGGCTTCGAGGCCTACCTGGTCAACGACCTGGCCCACATGTGGGTGCGGACCGACGCCGGCGACACCATGAGCCCGGGTAAACAAGCGATAGCCGTCGCGACGGAGGATGGCTTTGAGATTCACATTCCCGGTTTCGTCGATTCTCTACAGGCCCTCGCATTCGGCGTCGCCGTCTTTCCCGTCGGTCGTGAGTTCATCATCCTGTTGGCCTTGTGGATGTTGCTCCTTCGCGGAAATACCGGCGTCGGTCGCAATCTGATCGCGCTGGCTTTGCTGGCGGCCGGGTTGATGCTCACGCGTCACGCCAGCAGTAATCTCCAAAACCCACAGGTAGGGCTACAGCTCGTCGGTGCTGGCGCACTGGTCACAGCCACGCTCATCCAGCTTCTTGGGGCACGCCATGGCGCACTGGTATCCACCGATCAAGCCGCGGGCGACTCCAGCCGGAGGCGACAACCCGGATGAACCCTTGCCCGGGGATATCCTGTAAAGACTTGTCGAGCACCGGCACAATAGGTTTTGAATTTCCGATGCGGTTGATAAACTAGAGGGCTATGGCAGGACTGAGCCGCGAGCATTGACTCGCGCGAAAGTGCGGATGCCTTTGCCGTTGGCCATCCTGCTTTGTTTTTTGTTTAGAGTTTCTAACAAGACCGAGCCGCAGGCTTCAGCCTGCGCGAACGTCGGAGTCTCGTAGGCGCTTCGAAACACGTTTCGTTAGACGGTCTTCGAGTTTCTAAGGTCATGGTCGCCGGAACGCGTCAGAGGCCAATTGGTGGAAGGCGGACCGGGTGCGACAATTCCCAGGAGGTTTGGATCCATGAATCGATCGGCAAGACTGTTTGGAATGCTCATCGTGCTGGCGTTTACCGGCGCACTGGTTGAGCCGGCGCCGGCCCAGTTCGACGCGCTTCGCAGGTTCACTCAGGGGTCGGAACCCAACAAGCAAATCGCCCATTTCAAAATCAAAGGTTTGCTGGCTGAAACGCCCGTCGCGTTTCCCCCTCTGTTCGGCAACGAGCCGCCATTGTCCCTCAAGGAGTTGATCGGACGCTTCAAGAAAGCTCGGCTCGACAGCAACGTCGTAGCCGTCGTGGTGGATTTACAACACGCCGCCATGGGGCTTGCCCAATCACAGGAAATCCATGCGGAATTGCGGAAATTCGCAGCCGTGGACAAACCGGTGTTCGTGCACGCCGACACGCTGTCGACCGCCACGTACGCCGTCGCCACGGGCGCCTCGCACGTCAGCATGGTGCCGACCGGCGAACTCTGGCTGGTCGGTTTGTTCGGCGAGACCCCCTACATTCGCGGCACGCTTGACATGATCGGGTGCGTTCCCGACCTCGAACAATTTGAAGACTACAAAACCGCCGGCGAGCTTCTGACCCGCACCGGCCCCTCCAAAGAATCCAAGGAGATGACCGGCTGGCTGCTCGACGGCCTGTATGACGGCGTCGTGAAGCTCATTGCTGACGGTCGGTCGATCCCGCAGGAAAAGGTTCGCGCGCTCATTGACGACGGCCCCTATACAGCCGAAGAGGCGCTCCAAGCCGGCTTGATCGACGCCGTCCAGCACCGTCAGGAGTTCACGGCTCTAATCAGGAATCGATACGGGAAGGACGTCGAAATCGTAAAAGACTTCGGCAAAGAGGATGCCTTCGATTTCTCGACCGACAGCCCCTTCGCCGTCTTTCAACTCGTTATGAAACTGCTCAACCCCAAGCCCAAGGTCTACACGGAGCCGAGCGTCGCCATCGTTTTCGTGGAAGGCGCCATCCAGATCGGGGAAGCGGAGCTATCACCCTTCGGCCCCTCCAGCGGCGCGTTCAGCACCACCATTCGCAAGGCGCTGGATAAGGCCGCCGCCGACGATTCGGTCAAAGCGCTCGTTCTTCGCGTGGACTCGCCGGGTGGGTCGGCATTGGCTTCGGAGATCATCCTCGACGCCGCCAAGCGCGTCGCAGCCAAGAAGCCCGTCATTGTTTCCATGGGCAATGTCGCCGGCAGCGGTGGCTACTACGTCGCCTGCAGCGCGGAAACAATCTTTGCCAATACCAACACCATCACCGCCTCCATCGGCGTCCTCGGCGGCAAGATCGTCACCACGGATATGTGGCATAAGCTTGGAGTGAACTGGCATGCCGTTCAGCGCGGCAGGATGGCCGGCATGTTGAGTTCCTCCGCACCCTTTACCGACGCCGAGCGAGCCAAGATGCGCGCGTACATGAAGACCATCTATGAGGTCTTCAAGAAGCACGTCACCGACGTTCGCGGCGACCGGTTGAAAAAGCCGATCGATCAACTCGCCGGCGGCCGCGTGTTTACCGGCGCCCAGGCGCTGGAGTTGGGTTTGGTGGACAAAATCGGCGGCCTCGACGACGCCATCAAGCACGCCGCCGCCCGTGCCCAACTGGGTCAATATGAAATCCGCGTCATTCCCGAACCGCCCAGCCTGTTCGATCTGTTCATGTCGTCGGACAAGGACGATGAGTTCATTCGATCAGGAACGACCGCCAAGTTCTCGCTGACCGGGCTTGGAGAAATCCGCTCCGCGATGAGCATGATGGCCCGGATCGACCCCTTGCGCTTTCAGGCCGTCGTCCGAACGCTCCAGCGCATCGAACTGCTCCACACCGAGCACGTTATCATGATGACGCCGATCGAGTGGGTCGTGCGATAGGGCGCCATCACACCTCAATTTGCGGATGACGGGCAGCGCCCTGTTGTCGTGTGCCACTGCTTTCAAGCAGTGTCCACGGTGGTTTTCGTGGAGTTCGGGCACTGCTCAAGAGCAGTGGCACACCCGCCGTTCGCATGTCGGCGAAGACGCCGAACGCGCTCGGTGGTACTATCCATCCTCATCCACCGAATAGCGCCAAGTAGACCACATAGACATCTTCCCTGTCCATGTCCACCAGAATCTGAAGCTGCCGATCTTGGTATTGCTGCCCTTGGGGAAGACCTGTCTCCCCAAACAGAAAGCGCTGCGCCCGTCCGCCGTCGTCCCACCAACTTCCTCCAACTGCGTCGTAGAAATTGTGCTCCTTGGAATTAAGGGTTATGGCCGCAAACGGCGAGTTCTGAATCAGAGCCTGCAAATCTGAGGAAGCAATCTCAACCTTGAGATAGATTCCGTAGTCTAACCATGAATCATGGGTCCAGGCTACCGGGCGTGCGCTCGGAGGTAGCTCTAGCTCCATCAGTTTCTCTGTGTCTTTAAGCTGAGCAGCGTTTGGTGGAGCGAGCGCACGGCCTGCCCACATGCGATGCGCCATCGGGCAACCGAAACGCAAGACGCCAAGAAGGAGGCCAGCGGCGACTACAACCCAGACAAGAATCTTCACCTTACCCTCGTCCGCCGGAATTCAGCGATCCAGAGTTCACATTGAAACGCAATACTACGGCAGTGTCGCCTGGAAATAGGGCTCAAAGGCGCCGATACCTTCGAACAGATCGATGATCTGCAACAGGTCCGCCGGGGTAAGCTGGCCCGACCGGTCCAGGTCCAGAGAGCTGTCGGGTAGAGGCGGGCCGAAGCCTTTCAAGACGTCGGTCAATACGAAAAGGTCGGATGAGTTGGTCACGCCGTCCCCGTTGACGTCACCCGGCAGGAAGCCCAGACGGATGCTGGTTCCCGAAGCCTTGTGCGTGATTGTCGTCCAAGCGCCGACCTCGATTACCGCGTCAAGTTCGACTCGAACGGTTTTGGGCGAAAGAGCATCGACGACGGCGACCGCCGATGCCGCCGTACCCGCACCATCGGTGGAGACGGCAAAGTCAGCCGGCGTGAGATCGAACACCTCACCCGCAAACGTCAGCTCAAACGAGCGCCAACCCAATCGTAGCGAATCGTCACTCGGATCATGCGGAATGCGGGCATCGATCGCGCAGGTAGCCGGCGAGCTGGATACGATTCCGCCCAACGCGGTGGCCAGGGCTTGGTAGGCGTTGATACGCCCGTGGCCGAAGAACCGGTCCCAGCCGCGGTCGCCGAGGTCGTCGGTCGAAGTCAGGATGATCTCCACGATCTCATCGTTGGTCCGCTCCGGCGTGAGGGACCGGATCAGCGCAGCCAGTCCGCTCACGTGCGGGGTGGCCATCGACGTTCCGCTGAGGTACCCGTAGTTTCCGTTGCGATAGGTGGAGTACACGTCGATGCCGGGGGCGGTGACGTCTATTTGTGGCCCGAAGTTGCTTATTCCGGCCCGAAAGTCTTCGTAGGTCGTAGCGCCGACGGCCATAACGTTATCCAGAATAGCCGGATAGGCGATGGGAGTAGCACCACCATTGTTGCCCGTGGCAGCTACGAGCACGATCCCCGAGTCATGGGCCAAGCTGATCGCGCCGTTCAGGACCGAGATCGTCAAGAAATCCAGTCCGTAGTATTGCAGGCTCATGTTGATCACATCAACGCGGCGCGGATCTTCGCAGGGGCCCTTGTCGTTACAGGGCCACTCCGCCGCCCAGCGAATCCCGGCAGCCAGTTCCGAAACGAACCCATCGCAAGGACCAAGGAGTGGCGGCCCGAGAACCTTGACCGGCAGAATGTTGGCGCCCCAGGTCATGCCGGCGACGCCCATACCGTTGTTGCCCGATGCAGCCGCGATGCCGGTGACGTGCGTACCGTGACCACTAATACAACCGTCGCTCGTGTCGTCCGGGTCGGCCCCGGGAACCACGTTCTGACCCGGGATCATCCGGTCGGCGAATTCGGGATGCGGATCCACGCCGCTGTCGAGAATCGCAATGACGGCTTCACCGACCTCTCCCGTGTGCAGCTCCCACGCCTCGGGCGCGTCGACGTCGGCGTCGGCCAGCCCACGCGATCCCCTGACGAGCTGACCGGTGTTGTGCATGTTCCATTGCGAAGACAGCGAGGTGTCATTGGGCAGGTTGGGACATGCCGCCACGCCTCCGATGGCGTCCACGCCGGCCTCTTCGATCTCGGCGTTGTGCAGCGCGAACGCCGCCGCCATCGACGGCGTATCCGTCCCGCGCGGAACCTCGATGATGAACACCCGATCCAGCCCGTGCCGCGAAGCCAGCGCGGCGTCTCGGAACCCGCCTGGAAAGAGGGGCCGGATGTGCGTCGCCCGCCATCTGGTCCACGTGTCACGCAGCATCGCGCTCATGGCTACGGGCGGCTCGCCGGCTGAAGATCCTACGCGACGTTCGCCACGCCGGGCGTTGGTCGATTTAATCTGGTCATCTCGATGCGATGCCGCCAGCACGCGGGCCAGGTCCGGTTGCAGCCTGACCAGGATGTGCGTTGTGGGATAGCCGCCGTATACGTCGGGCGCCCACACGGGAAGATCATCGCGCGCCGCAGCCTGCGTTCCGGAAACACCGAACACGCCAAGCGCAACCGCAACGGCGGCCAGCGCGACGGTACGAACCCGCTTGTCCCCCATGGAGATCACGATCATGCCTCTTCACACCCGCAGCCCTTGCGGGCCACCCCCGTTGTTGGCAAGCTGATAAGAGGAAGCCGCAAGTTGTACGGCTTCGCCCTCCATACCCCGACGACCACCGGACCTCCGTTTCGATCCGTGCAATACGCTTTGACCTGACACGGACCCCTCTTGCGGTCTGCCGATGGCCGGTCAATTCGGTCGCAAATCCAAGGAAGTACCGGTCTGCGTAAGCGGCTGGGGAGTCACCTATGATAGGATCACATGCCGAGGCGATCAAGCAGATCCGGCGAGGTCCGGCTAGCTATTCCAATATGACTGCAACGCAAGGCCTGAGGGCGCCTGTCAAGACCTTTATCAGAGCCGCGCCCGTGAGGAAGCGGTTCCTTGCCAACCCGTCAAGACGGCGATGGAACCCCACCGCTGGAGGCAGGGGATCGTCCGAGAAAGCGCAATCGCTAACTATTCCAAACCGGACGGGTTGAAACGATATATCGCAGATGGCCAAAAAGGTGGTGGCGACGGGTAATGAGCCGATCCAAACGATCAAGCGTCGGCGCGTCGAACCGCCTCGTACAGCGCCAGGATCGAATGTCCTCCTCGAGTTCTTGCCATTGGCGTGTGCCGGTCAGCCTGCGTTTGCGTCTCGTATCTCGCCCTTCCAGGATCTTCCGGATTTCCGTCTCGATTCGTTTCAGCTCAATCCCGACGCGGTGAGCCGACGTCTCTCGCCCCAGGTCGGCCGGCGCTTCGGTTGGCGCGGGCGCCGCCGAGGTCGATTCCGGCTCATCGGCAATCGTGTCCGTGTCGTTTACGGCCACGTCCTCGAAAGCGGCTGCAGGGTCAGGCTGCTCAGCTTCCGGCGCCGGTTGATTCTCGCCACCGGGTTGTTCCGGCCCGTCGATGGGTGCGCGAGTGGCCGGCTCTCGGAGTGACGGATCGTTATCCAAAGCGCCTGATGAATCAGGCGGTTCGGGAGTGTTGACGTCTTCCACCGATTCCGGCGCCGACTCGGGCGGCGGGGTGGGCGACAGGGGTTCGGTTTCGTCCGGGGTAGCCATGGTTCAATCCGAAAGCGCCGTCTGCAATGCCAGGAGCGCATAGGCCGTCACGAGGTGCGGGTTGCCCTCATACCAGCGATCCGCCTCGTTGATCCAGCTTCCATCCTTGCGCTGACGGGCGAAAAGCGCATGGCACAGTTCCGTCCGCCAACGGTGCGGGGTGCCTCGGGCGTCGACGAACACATCCTCGCCCCAGGCGTCCATCGCCCTGGCGAACACGTGATAATAGTAGTACAGGCCCTCGAGCGAATGGGCGTGGGGCATGTTCGGATTGTGGTCGAGCGTGTAATAACGTCGAATCCAATCAACGGCCCGCTGCACGCGAACGTCCTCCCGATCGATCCTGGCATAGAGCAGGCTCTTGAAACCGGCATAGGTCATCGAGCCGTAGCTGCGCAGTTGCGGCTGACCGTCGATGATCCGCGTGCCGGCCTTAGACTCGCCACCGTTGGCCGGACTGTAAATGAACCCGCCGTCGGTGGCGCCAGCGGCAAACGGTTGGTCGTTCTGCTCCCCGAGCATCTGACACCGCGTAATGAACACCATCGCCTTGCGGTACACCGGGTCGTCGGCGGATAGCCCGCTTTGATGCAGCGCCTCGAGCATCATCTGCGTATTGGACAGATCGGGCCGCTTGTGCTTGCCGTAGCCCTGTCCGCCGTACCAGGGGCTGGACGCCTCGTGCCCCTCACCGCCGTCCCACTGGAGCTTCTTGAGGAAGTCTTGAGCCTCTCGGATCGTCCCGGCGTGTTTCGAGTCCCCGGTGGCCGCCAGTGCCATGAGCGCCACGCTCGTGTGGTAGTTTCTCATGCCCTCGTCCGGCGCGTAAATGCCCCCGTCGGGCTGCACGTGACGTAGGATAAACGCCAATCCGCGTTCGACCCGTACATGGTCAGGCCCGTAGCTTTTATCCTGGACGAGACATTGGACGGCCAGGGCCGTGATGCCGAGATTGGGTTTTCCAAACGCCTCCCAACCGCCGTCCGCTCGCTGCCCCGCCGCCAGATACGCGACACCCTGCTTCACGCTCAACTGAGCCTGGAGTCGAAAATCGACCGTCAGCGGCGGCTGGGGTGGTTTCGGGTCGATTCCGAAGGGCGCAACCATAAGCATCGCCAACGGGCACAGGCAACACGATGCGATCATCAATTCGATTCTCCGTCCGCTAAGTGATGCACTTTGTCGCGTTGATTATAGGGCAGACGATCTTCAATCCCAACCGTTTTCGCCGCTGCACTCGCAGAATAGGTTGTACCTCGCCAAGTCGTCCCGGTGACGCCGATCACCTTGAGCATGGAGCTAAAAAGCATGGCCAGCGTGACCACGGCGCCGGGAAGGTACGCCAGCGACCAGAGGCGACCGATTCTGAGCATGCCGTAGTATCGCCACAGCGTCAGGTGATGAAGCATCAGGACACCCAACCACGCGCCGGCCGCCAGGCCCCAAAGCCGGTTCGAGGCGGTTTCCGGCCGGGACAGAACGAAAAGCGAGACTGCAAGGCTGACCCACGGAAGGATCGTATAGGTCAGAATCATCAAGACTGAAATCCTCAGGCGGCGCAGCGTACCCAGGGATCCATAAAAAATGCGCGTCCAGCCTCGCCACGCCTCGGATGGGGTGGCGTACATCCGCGTGCGATACAGATCGTCGTTTTCCACGACCCGGAGCTTGAAACCCATACGCTTGGCGTTTTGGGCCAGTTTTACGTCCTCGTTGACCTCGCCGCGCACGCGCTCGTGTCCGCCGATGGCGTCGTAGCAACTCTTTCGGATCAACATGAACGCGCCATTGGCATAGGCGGTTTT
Organism: Planctomycetota bacterium; assembly: GCA_022563615.1. Lineage (GTDB taxonomy): Bacteria > Planctomycetota > Phycisphaerae > UBA1845 > UBA1845 > JADFMZ01. The sequence continues at coordinate 7 of JADFMZ010000108.1, read as the reverse complement.
CCTGGCG
>JADFMZ010000107.1 GCA_022563615.1 Planctomycetota bacterium | reverse complement strand
AGGAACTAACCCAGATCGATGGGATAGGCCCGGAAGTCGCCGGCAGTATCGTCCATTTCTTTTCCGAAAAAGGCCCCGGGCAGGCGATCATCAAGCGACTGAAGGATGCCGGCGTAGCGATGAAGCAAACACGACGCAAACCGGTGACGGACGGTCCCTTGTCGGGAAAAATCGTCGTTGTCACCGGCACGCTCGAAAGCATGGGCCGAAAGGAAGCGCAGGATCTCATCAAACAACTGGGCGGCAAGACCGCCGGGAGCGTAAGCAAAAAGACCGATCTGGTGGTGTACGGAGACTCACCGGGGTCGAAGTTGGAAAAAGCCCAGGAACTCGGCCTCCGCACGGTGGATGAAAAGGAGTTTCTCGCACTGATCCGGCGAACCCCGTGACCGAATCTCTACCGGTCGTGGCCCATGTCTTGTGCTGTGGCGGATAGAGGCCGTGTCGCAGCCGCAATGAGCACCCTTGCCGCCCGGGGCTAAGCCCGATAGAATCATGGCTCAGGGTCCAAAAGGCGGGGAGTTCTGCCTTGGGGGATTCCTCTGAGCCTATCCCAAGAAAGCGTGGCGCGGGTTTCTAGCCCGTGCGTTTCACCAGTTGAAGGCCGGCGCCGCCGGTTGAAGACCGGTGCCACAAGGGTTAGCGGGGTAGGCGTTCAGGGGATCCAGCTCGGACCGGATGTTTGTTCGCGTTCGCATCACAGTCTCGTAATCCAAACAAAGGAGTTTGACTCATGGGTTCAGTAGCCAGAGAGATGGTTGAAAAAGCAGGTCTCAATGTTGAAGAACTGGTCAGCAAGCTTGTCGCAGCCGCCGGGGCTGAGTTCACAACTTTTTATTACTACACCATCCTGCGGGTGGCTGCCATCGGCATGGAAGGGGAAGGGCTGAAAGAGATCATTGAGGACGCGCGGATTGAGGACCGCAACCACTTCGAGGCCCTCTTTCCCCGAATTTACGAGCTGGGTGGTGAGCTGCCCCGCGACATCCGGGAGTTCGCCGACGTCGCAGGTTGCCCGGACGCCTATCTTCCGGACAGCCTCAAGGGAGGCAAGACACCAACGAGCTCTTCAATCAAAGATCTATTGATGGTGTTGGTCGAAGCCGAGCGCTGCGCCGTTCGATGCTACACGGATCTGTGTCACTTCACGTTCGGCAAAGATCATCGAACCTACGACATCTGTGCAGCCATCCTGAACGAGGAAATCGAGCACGAAGCGTGGTTCTCCGAATTCATCGGCGAGGGGCCCTCAGGGCATTTCCGTAGAAGCCAACCGGGCACCTCCCCATACGTCAGCCGGTTCATGTCGGCGGACCACGGCTAGCACTGCGTTTCACTCGCGATGCGACCATGAGTCCGCCGTGATCCGAACCCGAGCCGCGGGCTTTAGCCCGCGCGATGTCACGTTTCCCTGTGACCACGAATTACTCGCGCGGGTTTCAAGTTTGCGGTTCAGGTGGTCGTGAGGCTTATGAAGCACGGCACGAAGGCTCGGTCACCCGTGAGCTAAATGGTTGTTCAGCGGGAGGCCGAAGCACTGGGATACGGCTCAGGGCGGCCGGGCTCTGGGGAGAACTCTAGACAGGATTCAGGCGGTTGGCGCCTGGACTTCCCGTAGGCTGGCGATCGCACTCGTGGTAGGAGACAGACAGTGGCATTCACACCAAACCTGCGGCCATCTTTACGTGTGATCTGGTGCATCGCGGGACTCGCGTTGATCCTCGTTGGATTTGTAGCACCCATCGGCGGATGGCTGCGTGTGGCCCTGCCGATTCTGGGCTTGCTTACGATCGCCAGCGGGGCAACGGGTTGGTGACTGACCTGCGCACTGCTCGGTTCGAGCTGGAAGAAATAGAGCTTGCTCTAGGCCGGTGCCCGTTTCCCAACGCGGCCGAATATAATCACAAACCTGAATCGGGGCCGGCAAGACTGATGTCAGCGCGCAGCACGTACCCCATCGCACAAGCTCTCATTGGGTTTATCTCAACAGGCCTTTGAACCGGCCCTCTTAGCGCCCGGGCCAAGAGAATTGCTGCCCTACGGGCACAGGTTCTTGGCTGGCGGAGACCGGGGAAAAGTCGTCAAGGAAGCCCTCCAGCTTCCGAGCGCGAACGGGGTGTTGGAGTTTTCGAATGGCCTTGGCCTCGACCTGACGAACCCGCTCGCGTGTGACTTTGAAGATCTTGCCGACCTCTTCGAGCGTGTAGGTATAGCCGTCGCCGATGCCGTAGCGGAGCTTGATGATCTCGCGCTCGCGGTAGGTCAGCGTCTTAAGCACTTCCTCGACCCGATCCTTGAGCATGGCGCCGCCGGCGGTGCCCACTGGCGATTCGGACGATTCGTCCTCGATGAAATCCCCGAAGTAGGAGTCTTCGCTCTCGCCCACCGGCCGATCCAGCGAGATGGGATGGCGCGATATCTTAAGCACGCGACGCGCCTCGCTTACCGGCATGTCGGCCCGCTTGGCGATTTCCTCGATGGTGGGTTCCCGTCCTAGATCCTGCAGCAGCTCCTTGCTGATGTTGCGCAGCCGGCTCATCGTCTCGATCATGTGCACGGGGATTCGGATCGTGCGGGCGTGATCGGCAATCGCCCGGGTGATCGCCTGGCGAATCCACCAGGTGGCATAGGTGCTGAACTTGTACCCGCGCTTGTATTCGTACTTGTCCACGGCGCGCATGAGGCCGGTGTTGCCCTCCTGGATGATGTCCAGGAAGCTCAAGCCCCGGTTGCGATACTTCTTGGCGATACTTACCACCAGGCGCAAGTTGCCGCCGGAAAGTTTCCGCTTGGCGTCCTCATATTCACCGAAGACGCGCTCGATCGCTACGAGTCTTTCGCCCAGAGAGTCCGACGATTCGAGACAAAGCGATTCGATGCCGGCCAGTTCTTCCTGCATGGCGAAGAAATCCTCGTCCGACATCGTGCGGCGCTTCCGCTGGCCGGCGAGGAGATGTTGAAGCTCGATCATCTTTCGATGCAGGCCTCGGAGCTTCTTCCTGAGCGGTTGGATCCGGCTGGTGCGCAGCGAAAGCTCCTCCAGCAGCTTGGATATCTTGCGTCGTCGCTCGCGCATGTCCTGCAGGAATTCGCGGCGGGTCGCGGCGGCCAGCCGAGGCGCCTGCAACTGAGGCCAGGTCTGCTCCTCCCGCGCCAAGAGCGCCCGAACCGTCTCGATATTGATCGGAATCCGCATGCTGATGCGCGTCTTGGCGGCATGTTCCGAAGTGGAAATCTTCATCGTGCGGTCGAAAGGAAGCGCACCGTCATGCACGTTTTGAAGGATGTCCACAGCCAGTCGGGCGCAATAATCGCTTTCGAGAACTTTCTGCCGGAACGCCATGCGAGTCAGTTCGATTTTCTTGGCCAACCGAATTTCCTCGGCGCGGGTCAGCAGGGGTATTTCACCCATCTGCGTCAAGTACATTCGGACCGGATCATCGATTCGCTTGACCCCCGCCTCACCGTGAAGCGCATCGCTATCGGAATCCTTCGCCAGCTCCTCGCGGTCTCGGGCGGCATCCCCGCCCGCTGAATGGCGCCCTTTCCGTCCGGTGCGGCGCTTGCGCTCGTACTGCGCGGCGTCGGCCTCATCGAGCGTCTCGACCTTGGCCTCCTCGAGCCTCATCATGATGAGTTCGAGCTGCGCCGGGTCGATCGCATCGTCCGGAAGGATCTCGTTCATCTCCTCCCAGGTGACGTAGCCGCGCAACCGGCCCATTTCCAGAAGCGATTCGACGGCGATCTGAATCTGGTCCACGGGATGTTCAATCAACTCGGTCATATCAACTCCGTAGTGAGGTATTCCTTGTCGGTATCATGGTGTCAAACATTCCGGCCGGCACGGGTCTGGCGTATCAGTCTTCGAGGCGAAAATCCGGCGCCTCGATGCTGGGTCGCTCCTCGGTGAATCGCCGCCAGTTCCTCCCTTTGCTCCTCGAATCCCTCATCGGGACTCGCCGACGCTGCGTGGGTCGTTCGACGGCGTTCCACGTCCGCAAAATCCTGGGAACGAACTATGCGCTCCAAGGCCAAGTCAAACCGCTTCTGAAAGTTCCCTCGCTCGGCGCCCCGGTGGGCCAACTCGCTCACACGATCCAAATCCTCGACTTCGCTCAGGCGAGCCAACAGGTCCGCTAGCTGAAACGCGCCCTCTTCCCCGGCCAGCTCGAAGGCGGCCACTGCGATCCTGCGGTCGCATTCGTTCTCAATCCGTTCGACGCCGGGCAGCTTGCCGGCCCCATCGCCCGAAAGCACACTCGGCTGGCTCAGCACCACCTCCAGCAGATGCGTCCAGGCGGCCTGCTCTTGATCGTTGGGCGCCCTGGCGGTCGCAGGTGATGAAGTTGTGGCCAACCGCCTTGTTCATCGAACGCGTCGGCCGCATTTGCCTCATCGTGCGGTCCACCTCCCAGCGGTCCATCCGCAGCAGATGGGCTACCTGATTGACCACCAGCCCTCGCTGGATGGCGTCAATGGCTCGAGCCTCCACGGCGCCGGCCACGATCTGCAGAAAATCAACCACAGCCTCGCGGCGCCGAATGTCAGATGAGTCCGCCTCAAATCGCTCCCTGGTCTGAGACCACTTGAATTCTAGCGCGTCCACCGCACCGTTCAACACGTCCGAAAACGCTTCGGGGCCCGCGTGGGCAAGGAACTCACTCGGATCCTTACCGGTCGGGATACGCGCCAGGCGACACCGAATGCACTTGGGCAGTGCCACCTGAATCGCCCGCTCTGAGGCTGCAAGACCCGCCTCGTCCGAGTCAAACAGCAGAATGACCTCGTCACAGTATCGACGCAGCAGGTCCACATGGGACTCCGTCAGCGCCGTGCCGAGCGATGCCACCGTTTCCGTGAACCCCGCCTGCTGAGCCGCCAGGCAGTCGGTATAGCCCTCCACCACCACGGCACGCCCGCGCGATACGATCGCATCCCGAGCCTCGTCCAACCCGTACAGTTGGCGACCTTTGTCGAATAGCGCATTCTGACGCGTATTGAGGTATTTCGCGCGATCGTCCACCAGCGTCCGGCCGCCGAACCCGATCACCCGACGCGTGACGTCCCGGATCGGAAACATCAGCCGGTTGCGAAAGGTGTCGTAGAAACGACCTTGTTCGGATTGCCGAACCAGGTCCGCCGCCAGCAACAGCGGCGTTTGAATCCCGGCGCGGCCGGCAGCCTGAACCAGCGAAGGGCCGCCGTCCACGGCCAGCCCCAGGCTGAACCGCTCCACCGTCGGATCCGAAAAGTTGCGACCCCGTAGATAGGCCCTCGCGTCCCGACCGAGCGTCGGGTGCTGCAATTGGTCTCGATAGAAGCGCACGGCCCACTTATTGACTTTGGCCAGGTCGAATCCGCTCGGCCCGGAGGCGCTGGACCTTCTCAGCCCGCCCGGCTCCACGCCGACGCGGTCGGCCAACATGCGGGCCGCCTCCGCAAAGGAGATGTTCTCGCGTAATTGCACGAACGAGAAGATGTCGCCCCCCTTGCCGCATCCGAAACATTTGAACAAGCCCAGTTCCGGGGAAACCGTGAAAGAGGGGGTTTTCTCCGAATGAAAGGGGCATAATCCGACCAGGCGCTGGCCACTGCGCCTAAGCGAAACGTGCTCCGACACAACGGTGACCATATCGATGCGCTCAAGGATAGCGCGTTTGGTGCGTTCGAAATCCTGCACGGGAATGAACAACCGCCCACCACGTTTGATCACAGCCCGCCGGCGATGTGCGCTGGGGCCGGCTGTGACGCCGCGTGTGCTCCCACTTGAACCTAAGTCAACCCGATCCCGAAAAGATACGCCCTCTCTACACACTAAATATACAACATAATTTTCGGACGGTCAAATCGAAACCTTGTCGCCCGCAAGTGAAAACAGGTGATTTGGGGGGAAGGCGGTAGCAGCGCCGGCCTACGCTATAGCGTGTCCATTTATTGTGGTTGGCCATTCCGGGAAAAGCTCCCGGAAAAAACAGGTCTCGGACCGCTACACAATAATAGAGCTCGCTCTAGGGATAACGTCCTCGTGGGGCATATCCCAGGAAGTTCAGAAAAACATCCTGAGTCAGAACCGGAACCGCCAGGCTCTTGGCGGTTTCGAGCGTTTGTGTGTAGTGATCCCACGCGCGACGGCGCGCGTTGTTGTGATCCAACTCGTCTGGCGGAACGTCCGCATCCTGTCGAGGACGCGGCGGCGCGGCGCCGACGACCACAAAATCCGTCAACGGCGTAAGCTCATCCAACAGGCGGCCTCCCCAATCCTGCACCATCGCCCCGATTGCGGCTGCCCCGGATCGATCGGGCAGACCGTCACGATCCAGATCGAACTCACCCAGGACGACGAAACTGAGCGGGTGCGCGGGATCATAGATCGGGTTGCCAATCAGGTCGCCTTCCAGAATGACGTCGTTCCGCGCGACGCCCCGAATCCGACATTCAGACGACGAGTTCGAGATCGAGACGACCTCGATCGCCGCTTTGGCCCGCCCATCCTCGGGAATCCCGGTCTCGGCGGAATATACGGCGAAACGAAGCCCGGGGACGATCGAGTCCTTGCGTCCGAGGTTGATGTACACCACGGGGTCACCGGGAATGGCCGTCAAAACCAGTCCATCCGGCTGGCGAGCGGTGGCGAGTTCTTCAGGCCCAATCAGCAAACCGCCGAGCTTCTCGCGCAACGCGAGATAGCGCTCCTGCGCCTCGGTCAGCTTCTCCTGGCACTGAGCCCGCCGACGGCGTTCGTTCGTCAGGTCCGCGTCATTTTGCCCCCGTCGCCGCTCGAACTCGCGCTCCAACTGGTCGACCGATTCATCCCGCCCTTGTCGATAAGCGGCTCGCTTGGTTTCAGCCGTGTTGAGTTGCTCGGTCATATCCTGTGCGCGGCGGTCGAAATCTTCTTTCATGGCGGCGTTGTCAGCTACGAGCGTGGTCACTTCAGCCTCCAACTCGCCCATGCGTTGCTCTGAGGTGCGGCGAAGGGAGTTCTCAGCCTTGAAGGCTTCGTACAGACGGGTCATGCCAACCTGAAAGGATACATCGTCGTAGGCGTCCGGGTCCGCGACCGTCCGTTCGCTCCGAATGATGCGCAGGAGTTCATCGCGTTTGGTTCGGACCGTGGCGGGGTCGTCGGAGCCTTCTCCGGTCGCCAGCATAGCGGTCTGATCGCGGGCGTCCTCTAGCAGGCCGACAACCGTAGGCCCACCTTCAGCCGCGGACCGAGCAGGGCGCACCAACTCAAGCGATCGTTCCTGCTGAGGGCTGATCAGCCTCTCGTTCGCGGCGGTCAGTCGGGCGATCTCCGTGTTCAGATCCTCCTGCCCGGTGTACATGATCACCAGAAACACGGTGGAAGTGAGCCACAAGGCCACGAAAACGATCATCCAGACCGTGATCGCATTAACACCCTGTTGGATTCGAGCCATGGCTTAAGAATCTCCCCCAGGCCTGTTCGGTCAGGCCTGTTCACACCAAACGCGCAACTTCCGACCGGGGCAACGAACCCAAGCGGCGCCCGCGCCCCTTGCCGATGCCGTCCGCTTGACGGCTCGCCCCGGGGCTGCCCACGGCACGTGCCGGAAAGCGCAATCCAGGATCGACCGATGGATTCTTCAAGCTAGGGCGCGGCGTGTCAAGCGGCCTGGTTCTTACGACGGAGCGGTTTCTTCGAGTTCTTCAGCACAATCGTGCCCGCCGAGAGCATCAGGAGTGTCATCGAAATCAAGCCCCATTGAGAAAGTGCCGGGATGTCGGCGCCGGGGGTGAAGTCGAGAGACAGGGCGAATGGAACGGTGAGCCCCGTCGTAACAAGGTCTTCCACCTCCGATCCGTCCAGGTTGGCACGTTGGATCTTGTCAGCGCCGTCGGTGTTGTGGGTCCAATACATCTTCCCACCGGCCACGTCCAGGGCGATCCGGTTGGGCTCGAACAGGCCGGTGGTAATCAGATCTTCCACGTCCGAGCCGTCCAGGTTGGCCCGGCGAATCACTCCATCCTCAAAGAAAACGCCGGTCCCGACGTCGGTCCAGTACATCTTGCCGCCCACCACGTCCAGAGCGATGCCCCTCGGCGTGACGAGTCCGGTAGTGACGACATCTTCGACGTTCGATCCGTCGAGGTCGGCGCGCTGAATGGGTCCGCCGAAAAGGAGCGTCCAATAGATCTTGCCGCCCAAAACGTCCAGGGCGATACCATCCGGACCGCTGTCTGTTAAAACGAGATCCGTCAGCTCCGTGCCGTCGAGGCGGGATCGTTGGATTTTTTGCGCGGAGAAATCCGTCCAGTAGATCAGTTGAAGGGATGGATTCGTAATGAGGTCGAGCGGACCGCCCAGCCCGACCACGATGTCCAACACATCCGTTCCATCCAAGTTGGATCGTTGAATTTTCTTCGTCGAGAAGTCACTCCAGTAAATCTTGTCGTTGTTCACGTCCAGCACGAGCCCAGTCGGCAACACCAAGCCCTGAGTGATGAGTTCCTCAAGTTCCGAGCCGTCGAGGTTGGACCGCTGAATCGTGCCCGGGTCCGTCGAGTTGGTGTCCGTCCAGTACATTTTGTCGGCACGGGAGGCTCGAACAAGAAAGGTCAGGGCCAACAGGGTCAACCCTGCAATTCGGAAGCTGCGTACTGTCATTGCCGTGCCCCCCTCCCGTCGCCGCTACGGATGGCACCACCTGTCGAATAGGGCTCCCAGTGTAACGCCCCAGGTCCGTCGGGTCAACCCCCTTGGCGGAACCTGGCGGGCTGGTGTGTGAAAGTTTTGGCGGGGATGATCGACGTTGCGTAGACGGGCGACATCTTCCGCGTGTGGGTTCTCCTTTTGCCCTGAAAGGGCACAATAGGACAGCCCAGGGCAACGCCCTGGTACGTGTTTAGCGGG
>JADFMZ010000106.1 GCA_022563615.1 Planctomycetota bacterium | reverse complement strand
ATGATGTTCTTGCCGGGGGGCTAACTCTCCTCAGGCGATTGTCGAGACGAGTCTAAGAGAGCATGAGCACCGCTGCCTCACTGGACATCAAGGTTGTTTACGATGCTCGCTCGCGCCGTCGGCGAAGCCGCCGTGCTGCGCCCGCGCCTCACGGGCGTCGAGCGCTGAGTCGTGTTGTCATAGGCCTGGTCAGCCTTTTGATGGCGGCTTCACTGTACTATGGAACCTGGTGGCGGGCTGATCCCGAGCTTAGACTCAGGCTGCTGATGCATACGCCGCTGCCCGGTGTGGATGTTGGACAAGCGGCTGCGGCCTTGGGGCCTTCTTCCGCCGAAGCGCCATCGGCCCCTAAGCCGGCGGCGAGCAGTACGCCGGTCGCGCGCAAGCACGCAATCTGGTTCGTGGGCACTGCGCTGGGGTGGGAGGTTCTATGCACGCTGGCGACGTGCGCGTTGGCCCTTGCGGGCGGCGCCCTGCTCGGACGAATCTCCACATCGGCATGGCGAGCCGCGGGCATGGCTCTTGGATTCGCCGGACTCTGCTTCGCCGGATGGAAGGCCTATGGGCTTTGGGCGCAGTACCACCGGTTCGTGCCCGATCAAATTCGCGTGGACGTTGGGGCCGCCGTGTTGGTGTTCGCCTTGATCGGATTGTGGATCGCAAGGTGGGCGCGAGGCCTAGCGCTTCTAGGCGCGATTCTGTTGATTCTCTCGTCCTGCGGAAGTGTGTTCGGTCTTTACGTGGCGTCGAACTACGGAGCGCTCCAGCCGTCGGAGCTACCCTTTTCGTTGTTGCCTCTAGCAGCGCTCATTTTCGTCACCCAATCCCTTTGGGGTTGGATTCTCCTGTTCCTGAGCCGGCGCCTTCCTGTTTAGAGGGTGTATGAGACGGTCATGACGAACCGAGCGGCGACCGTGAGGAAGCGGTCCGGTTTCGCGGACGAAGAACATCCATCGTAGGGTCCGCCGTGCGGACCACCAGTCGGGATCATCCCAAGTTGGTCCGCACGGCGGACCCTACATGTTCGGTCGCCGCGTTGGCCGCGCTACACCAAGGACGGCAGCATGCCGAAGCGCGCGAAGTGATCCCGTCAAAATACCACCCCCAAGGGGACTCGAACCCCTGTCTTCAGGATGAGAACCTGATATCCTGGGCCACTAGACGATGGGGGCATGGTCTTGCGCGACAGCTTAGATCGAGCTTGGTAGGAGGTCAAGGAGCGGGTGGCGTCGAACGGTTGTCCGCCCGGACCGCTTACGTTTAACGCGATGGCGGAAGATTCAGGGTTCTGATGAGTTCCCCCGATCTGCCCTTGGAGTTTATAAACGCCCCGAACTGATCCATCGCGGCATCGAGCGCCGCAGGGTTATCGCTGCACTTTGCGGAAAGAATGCGCTTCGTGTTTAGGGCTGTGGGATCACACGGATCGATCGACGGAAACTCGGACTCGTCCGCATCGGCATCGATATCCGCCGGTAGACTCTCAAGCGCGGCAGCCACGACATCCGGCAAGAGTTTGTGGGGGATCTGTCCGTTGGCGAAACACCATTGGCGCGCCTCCTCGAGAATCTTCGTCTGCAGGTCGGCGAGCTGTTCCTGGAATGCGTCCTCTCCCTTCTCCCCGTCCAAGAGCGTGAAGTCGTCGTCCATGAGCATGAATGTGACGTCGGATCGACTGAGAAACTGTTCGGGCGTGGCGCCGATCAGCCTCTCCTGCAAATCCCGCATGCTGCAGCACAAGTTGATCTTCCCGTCTTCCAAAAAGAGACTCATGTCCGGCGATTCGCCGGGCGGCAAGGGGCCGAGGATCGCGGTCCACCGCTCATACCGCCGGGGCAGGCGAAAACCGAGCCTGCGGGCCAACTCGATCCCTCCGTAGACCAGATGCCTCACCGTGCCGATGTTGATCGGCGCGACCTCGATTTGCTCCTCATACCGCGACACCATATCGTCGAAGTCGCCGGTTGGAATATCAATTTCACCCCAGGCATCTTTGAGCCCCATCGCCAAGGTGTCCACGAGGAAGGCGGCCATGGTGACGCGCCCGTCTCCGACGTTGCGGGCCAGGAAGATGGATGCTTTACCGTCGTCCTGCCAAAAGCGATTGGCCGTACAGGCGTGAATGGGATGAACGTCGCTGCCCAGTCGTTGCCGCCGCTGCAGCACGGTGATGCGACCCCGGCGAAGGTTGTCTTTCCGCTTGAGCCGGCGCCGTTCGACTTTCCGTTGTCGCGTTGCCATACGAACTCCTTTCGTACGTATACCCAAAGGGGATAGTTTCCCGCTTCTACAAGCAGACGAAGCCGGCTGCAAACGAAAAATATAAAATACCCGCTCGCAAGAGTGGCCAGTGATCGTGGCAACGCAAGCGTGATCGGGAGGGCGAAGCTCCCGCTGAGCCGAACCAATCCCCATTGAGTCGTCCAGAACGACGGCGTGGCAGCCTTCGCTTCCGCCAACGCAAGAAATAAAGGTTGACGGCGCACGATCCTTGGATTGACGGATCGGGCCGTCTGTTATATCAACGGCAGTCAGGTTCTTTCAACTCTGGAGGCGAGCGAAACGCTCCATGGCGGTTCGGTTCATCATCGGTCGGGCGGGAAGCGGCAAGACGCATCATTGTCTCGATGCGATCCGCGAACGTTTGCGGCGAGACGCAGTGGACGGCCCGCGCCTGATCCTGCTTGTACCCGAACAGGCTGCCTTGCAAATGGAGCGCGCGGTCCAGGCGCCATCCGGCGCCTCCCAACCTGCCATGGCGCTAGCCGGCGCCCATCGCGCCGAAATCCTGTCGTTTCGCCGCCTGGCGTTTCGGGTGCTGGAGCAGGTGGGCGGCCCCGTCCGGCAGGCCTTGACCGAACCCGCCCGCGCGATGGTTTTGAGGCATCTTGTCGCACGGTGCGGGCCGGAGCTTCGCTACTATCGTTCCGGGCGTGCGTCGCACACTTCCGGCGGATTCATTGACCGACTCCAAGCGACCATCGCCGAGCTGATCGAAGAAGCCATTGAGCCCGATCATCTGATGATCGCCGACCCAGCAGGAATCGAGGAGGACAAGACGCCGGCTGCCGGTGATCCCGCGCAGGCCGCCAAGCTCCATGATCTTCGCCTCATCTATGCCGCCTACCTGGACTATCTGGACAAGGGTCGACTCGATCCATCGCAATATCTGGACACCGCTCGAGGTTGCCTTTCGCGCTGCGATTGGCTGCATGGGGCGGAGCTATGGGTGGATGGATTCGCCTCACTCAGCGGCCAAGAGACCCTGATTCTGATTGAACTTGTGCGTTTGTGCAGCCGAACTGAAATCACCGCGATGTTCGATCCGGCGTTGTGCGCATTGCCCGAATCGTCTCCTGCTGCTGAGGGGGCGGAGGGTCTCTTTGGAAAAACGTTTCGAACCTATGGCGACCTTCACGCCTCACTCATCCAGGCCGGTCTTGAAGTGGAAGACCCTCTTCTTCTGAACCCGACACCGCCGCCGCGATTTCAAGGTCATGCGTCGCTGGCCGATTTGGAACGTCGTCTCGTTCATGGGGAATCCGTTGAGCCGCTCGGCGCAGCAATCCCGCCGGCGGATGTGGAACTGGTCGAGTTACCCTCCCGGCGTGTCGAGGTTGACTACGCGGTCGCCCGCCTTTTGCAGTGGGTGCAGGATCCGGCCCGGCATTATCGCTACCGCGACATCGCGCTGATCGTTCGCGACCTGGAGCCTTATCATGATCTACTCAGCGAGGCGCTGACCGCGCGCGGCATTCCCTTTTTCATTGATCGCCGCCGCCCGGTCGCCCACCATCCGCTGGTGGAGCTGCTTCGAAATATCGCGGCCTTGGCGACGGAGCGGCTCTCGCTCGAATCGGTGCGTGTTGCGCTGAAAACCGGCCTGATGCCGATCACGGTCGAGGCCGCCGACGAGCTCGAGAACTACTTGATCGCTCACGGCCTGTCCGGGTTTGAAACCTGGCGCGAGGGCGATTGGTCCTTTCGAGTGTTGTCCTCGTTCAACAAGGCGGAGGGCGGCCCGAGTGACGTCGAGCTGGCTGAGTTGGAACGTGTCAACGCAGCGCGTCGAAGTTTTCTGGATCACGTCGACTCCTGGTTGAGGTTCGCCTCTGACCCCAAAGGCCACACCGGCCGCGAGTGGACCACCGCGATCCATCGCCTTATCGAACTTTGGTCGGTGGGCCGAACGATCGGGACATGGGCGGACGAGGCCCAGCGGGATGGGGAGCTGGATCAGGCTGAGGAACATCGTCAGGTCTGGCGAGACACGATGTCCTTTCTCGACGACCTGGCCTATGCGTTCGTGGATGTCACTTTGTCGGCCCAGGAGTTAACTGACGTGCTGGAGGCCGGTTTGTCCCATCTCACGCTCGGGCTCGTTCCCCCCATGATCGACCAGGTGCTGGTGGGTTCAATCGAGCGGAGTCGGCACCCGGACTTGAAGGGCGTGGTGATTCTCGGATTCAACGATGGCGTATTTCCACAGCGGCCTGCGGAGGATTCGATCCTCAACGATGACGATCGGTCGTTATTGAAGGCTGCAGGCGTTCGCGTCGGCGCGCCGGCCCGGGATCGAGTGCTGGATGAATCGCTGCTGGCCTACGTTGCCCTGACGCGAGCCGCCGAGGCGCTGGTGGTCACCTATGCGGCGACGGACTCGGAGGGGAGGTCGCTCCTGCCCTCGCCCTACGTTTCGTCGTTCCTGGCTGCCTGCCCGGGGCTTAAGCGAATCGTTGTGGGGGATCCGGCGCGCCAACGCGCGACGTGGGATATTCTCAACGCGTCCGACCTGTCCCGAAGACTCGTCATGGAGTTTCGTTCCCGGCCGCCGATCCAACGCGACGATCGAACCGTGCGGGCTCGATGGAACGGACTGTATGACGTCGTGCGCGGAGACTCGACGCACCTTGGGCGCGTGGGTCGTGTGCTGTCGGCGCTTGATGAGCGAAACGAGGCCCGGCTTTCGCCGCGGAAGGTGGAGCAGTTGTTCGCCGGACCGCTTCGAGCCAGCGTCTCTCAGTTGGAAACGTATGCAGCCTGTCCCTATCAGTATTTCACACGATATGCGCTGAGGCTGCGCGAACGGCGCGAAGCCGCCGTGGCGCCGGTGGACGTGGGAACGGTTCATCACGCAGTTCTCGAAGACTTCGTGCGGACCCTGTCGGACCGGGGCCACGGATTCGCCCAGCTTCCCGAAGAGGAATTGTTAGGCGCCTTGCAGGAAAGCTGCGCGCGGGTGGCGGCCCATCTGCCGCCAAGTGGGGCCATTTCCGACGCGCGCAGCAGCTATCTGCTTCGACGGTCGGCGTCGCAACTTGCCCGCATCATCCGGGCGCAGCGTCAGGTATCCAAGTCAGGTCGTTCCCGACCCAAGGCGGCGGAGCTTTCTTTCGGGTTTGACCAACCAGATTCGCTGCCCGCTCTTGAACTATCCACACCGAACGGTCGTCGTGTTCTGTTGCGCGGGTATATCGATCGCGTGGACCTTGTCGAGCACAGTGACGAGTTGTTGGGGATTGTCATCGACTACAAACTCGGACGAAAAAAGCACCTTCAACTGGATCAGGTTTACCACGGCCTGTCGCTGCAGCTTCTGAGTTATCTTCTGGTTCTCGGCGCGAGCGGTCGCACGCTGGCCGGCAGACCGATTCGGCCTATAGGCGCACTGTACGTTAGTCTTGCCTCCCAATATCAAAAGGTGGATCATCCTGGACGTGTAAGCGAACGGGATGGGGCTCTGGCGGGCTGCGCCAGACCGAGAGGTTTGATCCGGTTCGATCGCTTTCAGGCCTTGGATACCTCGACCGACGCCGGTCGCTCTGAGCACTACAACGTGTGGCGTACTCAGGATGGGAACTTCGGCCACGTGGATCAAAGCGACGCAGCGGATGGGAAATCATTCGACGCCGCGCTGGCCCATACACGCCGCAAGCTCGGCGAGTTGGCCGACGGCATCCTGGACGGCGACATCTCGGTGCGTCCCTATCGTCTCGGCACGTTTTCGCCCTGCTCCTGGTGCAAGATGAACAGTGTTTGCCGTTTTGAAATGGGTCGTTTCGAGATGGGCCTTTCCAATGTACGATTCCTGGAGTCCTTGAAACGCTCCGAAGTGTTCGCCCGTTTGATCGGCCAGGGCGCCGGTGTGGATTAGCGCGGAACCTCGCGCGTCAGGCCGATCCATCCGGGTTGCCGATCGCTCATGGGTCTCATCCTGAATCGCATCCGCGTTTTCTCGCTTTGCTTCCGGGAGCGCTTCCGACAGGGCATGCCCGAGGTCGTCGGCCCGATCGACCGGGAGGTGCTGTTCATTCTCGACGGCGTGGGTGGGTTTCAATGGCTTCCGTTGTTGATCCGTCGTGTATGGCGCCAATCGGACGCGCCGATCGGCACGATCGTGTATGTCTGGCAATGCGGTTTGACCGGGGAGATGCTCACCGATCTGATGTGGCTGCGCCGCAACCGTTACCAGTCGGCGCAAATCGCACGGAAGCTTTTGGCTTTCAAGCGAGCCCATCCGCGCACCACAGTGCACTTGCTCGGATACAGCGGGGGCGCCGGCCTCGCCGTCTTTGCCTGTGAGCAATTGCGTGGCCGCCGCGTGATTGAGACGCTGGTTCTGGTTGCGCCGGCCTTGTCTCCGAATTACAATCTGGCCGGCGCCCTCAGCGCGACCCAACGCTGCTACGGCCTGGTCAGTCGCAGGGACCGCTGGATGGTCGGGCTCGGAACGCGCCTCTTCGGCACGATCGATCGCCGCTTCGAGCGCTCCGCCGGATGCGTCGGTTTCCGCATTCCCCCAAAGCTCAACGAGCAGGATCTCCAATCCTATCGGCGTTATCGAGAAATCGGTTGGTCGGAAACGCTCCAACAGGTCGGCCATCACGGCGGCCATACCGGGTGGATGGCGCCGGCATTTCTCCACACCCATCTTCTACCGATCCTTCGTGGCGAACCGCGCCTGCCGGCATACGATCTTCAGTCACCCTGACTCAAGAAGTAGGGCACAACATGGCCTCGGGTTGCGGCCGAACGTCGCGATGGGAGCGGCAAATGGGCGTTATGCGCTGAAGATGCGGCGGGGCTGACGCTTCCGGTCGAATGGCGGTACCATGGTGGGCGCTGCGGTGCGAAGGTGACCCCTGAATTAAGGTGAGTGAAAAAAATGCCCCTGCCTGTTGTAACGATTGTCGGCCGACCCAATGTCGGCAAGAGTAGTTTGTTCAACGCGATCGCGCGTCGTCGAACCAGCATCGTCGAGCCGAGCCCCGGCGTGACCCGGGATCGCGTTTCCATCATCTGCCAGTTGGACGATGCGTACTTTGAGCTTATCGATACCGGTGGACACGGCGTCGAGGACCGAGACAATCTGACCGAGCAGATCGAGCGGCAGATTCAATACGCCATCGACCAGGCCTTCTTGATCCTGTTCGTTGTCGATGGTCGTACCGGATTGACGCCGCTGGACCGCCGGACGGCTGAATTGCTTCGGCGTTATTCCGATCGTGTGCGCTTGCTGGCCAACAAGGTCGACGAACCCCATATGGACGGCTCGCTCGGCGAGTTCGTCAAGCTCGGGTTTGATGAGGCCTTTCCGGTTAGCGCGATGGTGGGGTTGGGGATTCGACAACTGCGTGAGTTGATCGCTGAGCGTGTCGGCCCGCCATTGGATGGCCCCCCGCCCGACCCGGTCATCAAGTTCGCCATCGTCGGCAAGCGGAACTCCGGTAAGAGCACGTTCGTCAACACCCTAGCCGGCGAAGAGCGTGTCATCGTCAGTGAGATTCCCGGCACCACACGCGACTCCATCGACGTTCGCTTTGAGAAGGACGGCCGAACTCTTGTCGTCATCGATACCGCGGGCGTGCGCAAGAAGCGCAAGATCGCCGACGACATCGAGTTCTACGCCCATGCGCGGGTGGCTCGGTCGATCCGCCGGGCTGATATCGCCCTTCTTCTCATCGACGCGACGGTTCCCGTAAGTCAGGTTGACAAGCGTCTTGCGCGTTTGATCTCCGAGGAGTTCAAGCCATGCGTATTGGTCGTGAACAAATGGGATCTGGCCAAGGGGCGGGCGCCGTCCGAAGACTATGGCGAATACTTGTTGAAAATGCTTCCGGAAATGAATTACGCTCCGGTCGCGTTCACGACGGCGACGACGGGTCGCAACATCGAGGCTACGCTGGACCTGGCCACCGAGCTGGTCAAGCAGGCCCGGACTCGCGTCGGTACGGGGCAGCTTAACCAGGTTCTTCGAGACGCTCTGTCCGGCCATACGCCGCCGCCTAAACGCGGCCGCCGATCTCCCAAGTTCCTTTATGCCACGCAGGTCACTACCCAACCGCCCACCATCGTCATCTTTGTGAACGACCCCGAGCTGATCTCTCAGAATCAGGAGCGGTATCTCCTCAACCGCCTGCGCGAGCGTTTGCCCTTTGAAGAGGTTCCGATACGATTGGTCTTCAGACAACGCCGTGATCGGAGCCGGGAATGAGCATCGACTTGGCGATCGAGCGCGTTACCCGGTAGCCGAGTAGCCGATCGGCCTTCGACAACGAACGATCGAACACCTGACCGGGAATGGTCCGATGAGCATTGAACTTCACTGCCCGCAATGTGCAAAGCTGATCCGCGCCCCGGATGATGCCGGCGGCAAGCACGGCAAATGCCCCTATTGCGAGTGCAAGATCTACATCCCCACCCCGTCCGATGACGGCGAAACCATCCAACTGGCCCCGATCGATGAGCAGGAATTGAAACGCGAGGCGGAGCTGCGACGCGAGGCGATTGCCATGGAATCGCAGGTTGCGCACGAATCAGCCAAGCTGCCGCCGGAAACCGGCGCTCCTCCGCGCGCCGCGCGAAGTCAGCCAACGGAGACGCCGGGTGAAGTCATCGACACAGCCGCCCAGGTGCAGCGGTTTCTCATCGC
>JADFMZ010000105.1 GCA_022563615.1 Planctomycetota bacterium | reverse complement strand
GTTCACGATGGATGACGTCACATCCCGCTCCTTAGGCGCTCTTGACGAAACAGTCATGCGAACAGGCTAGTGCAGTGTCAGCCGTGGATTGATGGGTTGGCGTGCCACTGCTCTCGAGCAGTGACCTCGCGCCGCAAAACCCTATCACCAACGCTTTGCACTGCTCAAGAGCAGTGGCACACTCACAATACGACGCGTGACGCAGCCAAAGCATGAGCGATTCAACTACTGCCGCGTGCTTGTTGCTTTCATATCCATAAACTTGAAGAGTCCGAGCAGATCCCAGGCCGGCCACTCCTGCCAGGCCCATTCCATTGTGTCGTCGTCCACGAATCTTACATAGCCTTTGCCTCGGGTCGCACCCCCCGGGCCTTTTCCTCTCATGTTCATGGTCCATGTCCTCGTCATCTCGTCGTACTTTGCGGTACCGGATCCGGTACCGCCCATGCTGTCGAACCAGCTGGAGCGGAACCTTTTGGCCTTGGTGTCCCAGGTCCAGACGCCTAGACCATTCATCTTGCCCATGGCTCCCATTTCGTATTCGCCGTGTTCAAGGAGGCACCACCGGTCAACGCCCCAGGCGTTTTGGCTCGTACCGCTCAAGGTGATTTCCTCATCGATGCCCATCATCTTCACTGTGCCGCTTGCTTTCCACGTGCCCACCCAGGCATTGAGCTTGTCAAGTTCCACCGGGCGCTCGGGCCGCATTTGCGCCATCTCTTCCATGGTCATCTCTGGCATGCACCCGGACAGGCCCGCCATCGTAAACGTCGCAAGGATCGTTCCGGTCATCATTCGTCGATACATCGTTTTTGCTCCAATGGTTGCGAAAAGGGTTTCAAATTACGACGGGGTATGCTAGTCGATTCCTCCGGTTGTGAATAGGCGTTGCGCTTGTAAGAACTTGCGGGTGGGTCCGTGACACTTGCGGCGACATTGATCAGAGCCCCAAGCGCAAGCGCGGGGTATCACCGCGCGAGCGCAGCACCAGGCAACCCGCTCGCTGGCGCTCGGGGCTCTGACATTCCTTTACGGAATGGGCAGGCGCTGGGCCAGGTATTCGACGACGTGCCTGGGTTGGAGTCCCGTGTGGTGCTCGATCTGATGGCGGCAACTGAAACCCGAAACGGCGACGACCGCGTCGCCTCGGTCGCGGATCGCCGGGAACAGGCGTTGCTCGCCGATCGCCTGGGCGACGTCGTAATGCTCGACCTCGTGACCGAAGGCGCCGGCCATCCCGCAACACCCGCTGTTAATCTCCGACGCCGTCTCGCCCCAGGCCATCCGCAATAAACCCACTGCGTCTTCGGTGCCGACCAGCGCCTTTTGGTGGCAGTGGCCATGATAGAGCAGCGGCGTTTGGCTGGGGTCGAATCGAAGTGCGTTGGGGTCTTCCTTGAGAACCCGAAGAAGGAAGGTCTCGATCATGAACGTTCCCTCGGCAATCAATCGGGCGGCGCCGCTGCGCACAAGCTGCGGGTATTCATCGACGAGGGTCAAAATGCAACTCGGCTCGGTGCCGATGATGGGCACGCCGGAAGCCGCGAAAGGAGCGAGTCGCCGAACGTTCTGCGTCGCCAGCTCCTTCGCGTCGCTTAGCATGCCCTGACTGATGGCCGGTCGGCCGCAGCAGGATGTGGGCGGGCAAAGTACTCGATAGCCAGCCTGTTCGAGCAGCTTCACCGCCGCGATGCCGACCTGCGGTGTAACGTAGTTGGTCCATGTATCGACGAAGTACACGACGCTGCCTCGCGCCGCACGCGCATAATCTTCCGGAGCAACAGCGTCTCCCTGAGCCGCAGGCTTCAGCCTGCGCGAACGTCCGCGTCGCCCGAATCTCCCATCTCGACCCTGCACGGCAGCGCGCCGTTTTTCATGCCGCCGCCACCACGATCGAAAGGTTTGATGAGCGAGTCGCGGTGGCGCAATGCGACGGTCCAACCCGTATCGGCGCTCGATCAGGTATCGCCAGACGCCGGATTGCATCACCAGATTGCTGACCCTTGGAAACCAACCAGCCAGCGCCAGGCGGTTGGGCAACTCGGCGATCAGTCGCGATCGGGCGCTGACGCCCTCGACAAGGTTTCTCCGCGAAAGGTATTCCGCCTTGATCCGGGCCATGTCCACGCCGGTGGGGCACTCCGTCCTGCACGCCTTGCATGACAGGCACAGGTCCATGACCTCAGCCAGTTGTGGATCATCCAACCCGTTGAGCAGCCCTCGGTTCGAGAGCGCGACCCGCAAGGCGTTGGCCCGTGCCCGCGTCGTGTGAACTTCATCCCCGGTGGCCATGTACGACGGACACATGGTTCCGACCAGCCGCTGGCGACACTGCCCCACACCGCTACACATTCCAGCCAGGCCAGCCATTCCTCCGTGCGTCGAAAAGTCCAAATGCGTCTTGACCGCCATCGACTGAAAGGATGGACCGTAGCGAAGGTGCTCCGTCATCGGCTTCGGATCGACGATCTTGTGCGGGTTCAACAAACCTTTGGGGTCGAACACGCGCTTAACCTGCTCGAACGCCTGCATGATGCGAGGTCCATACATCTTCTCAAGCCAGCACGATCGCACCATCCCGTCACCATGCTCCCCCGTCATCGCCCCGCCGTATTTGAGGGCCAGATCGCTGACGGCGTCGGCGATCCTGCGCATGCGCTCGATGTCAGCACCGCTCTTGAGATTCAGTACAGGCCGAACGTGGATGCAGCCGACGCTCGCGTGGGCGTAGTATCCCGCCTCGACGCCCTCACGATCCAGAATGGATGAGAACTCTTCGATGTAATCCCGCAAGCGCGCCGGATCGACGGCTGTGTCCTCGACAAAGGCGTGGGATTGGGCGTCGCCGGGTTTGGACATCAAGAGTCCCAACCCACTGGTGCGCAGTTTCCAAAGATCATCCTGGCGCTCTAAGTCCAACAGTTTCGTGCTTGCTGTCGATGAGCCCATCGCTTCGGGATCGCCGACCAGTCCTGCGATCCGGGACGCCACCTTCTCGGCGCTGTCGTCGTGGAACTCGACGATCAGTAGCGCGGAGGGATCACCGTTGAGAAACTCGCATCGCGTGGCGAAGGCCGGGTTGGCCCGCCCGGCGTCGAGGATCATCCGGTCGATCAGTTCGACGGCGGCGGGTCGATGCTTCAAAATCGCCGGGGTCGCGCCGAGCGCATCGAGCACATGGTCGAAGTGCAGCAGTATCAGACCCGTGGCCTTGGGGACTTCAACCAGCTTCAGCCGGGCCCCCACCACGATCGCCAGGGTTCCCTCACTACCGCAGAGGATTTTGATCGCATCAGCCCCGGTTCCGGGCGGCCCGAGCCGATCCAGCCCGTACCCGCCGCTGCTGCGCATGACTCCGGGGAAACGCTTGGTGATTTCGTCGTAATGCTCGTCCCGAATCAAAGTAAGTTCGCGCTCGATCCGCGTCGCCTCGGAGGATTCGCCGGGGAAGGTGACGACCGCTCCGTCGGCAAGCACCACCGTGAGTTCGGCGATATGGTCAACGGTGCGACCATAGAGGACGGAGTTCGCTCCGCAGGAGTTGTTGGCGATCATGCCGCCGAGGGTCGCCCGGCTGCTGGTGGCGACATCGGGGGCGAAGCGCAGCCCGTGCGGCGCCAGGTGCGCGTTGAGCTCGTCGAGTACAACGCCGGCCTCCACTTCGACCGTGCGCCGGACGAGGTCGACCTGGCCAATGCGGTTCATGTGTCGGGAAAGGTCGATCTGAACACCCTCCCCGAGCGCCCCACCGGTCAACCCGGTGCCGCCGCCGCGAGCGATGATCGAGATGCCACGATCTTGACACTCCCGGACGGTGATGACGACATCGTCCACATTTCGAGGCAGAACCACGCCCAACGGAACGATTTCGTAAATGCTGGCGTCGGTCGCATACAGCGTTCGCCAGAGCGGATCAAAACGAACGTCGCCCAGAAGCTTGGAGCTCAAAAAGTCGGACAGAGCAGCCCCGTCATCGCGTCGAGGTTCGAGCGGTTGGACTTTGCGACCCAACGTTGCGAGACTCCTATAGGGATGGCGGGCGAAGATTGCCCTACCGGATCGAAAGCGTGGTTCGGGCCAGGGCCAACCGACGATACACCGCGGCGGTGGATTCCGCCATGCGGCTCATGGCGTGATGGGTGCGCACATATTCCAAGGCGGCTTTGGCGATTCGTTGCGCAAAGGCCCGATCGGTCAACAGCCGTTCGATGGCGTCGGCCAGCGCCTTGGCGGTCGGCTTATCACACACAACGGCGGTCTGATCGTGTTGGAAATGATCGCAAACGTCGCTGGGCAGCGTGACCATGGCGGTTCCGGCGCCCATCGCGTGGAGGCCGTCGTCCATGAAAGCAGTATCAGCCGACGGTCGTATGAAGATGTCGGCGCTTTGCATGGCGCTGACGACGTTGCCCATAGGCTGAGCAAACGTTACGCACGAGGACAGCCGCCGCTGGCGGACCAGGAGGCGCAGCGAGGATTCCTGCGAGCCCTGGCCCAAGAGAAAGAGCAGGAAGTCATGCCCCCGATTTTCGAGGATGGCCGCCGCCTCGATCAGGTGATCCACACCGCTGTCGCGCTCCAGAGCCGACGTGCACAAGAGCGTTACCGCTTCGTGCTCGTCTGCAAACGAGGCGATCCCTCGAGACGCCTGGATGCCCGGACGAATGACCTCAACGCGGTCCGGTTCGATCCCCAATGACTCGACAAGAATGGCTGACAACGGGTTCGTCAGGGCGATGAACTTGCCGACGCGAGGCTGATCCAAGTCGGCCGCCTGTTGGCAGTCGGAAAGGGAAGTGACTTGCAACACGACCTCCGCATCCAATGTGGAGGCGAGCATGCCGGCAATCCGATAGCTCTCCCCCGACAGCGCATGAACGATAAGCGGCGGTTGCGATGACAAGGCATCGCAAAGTTGAGCAAGTCGGCGCTGGGCGATCGGCCAGCCGATACGCGGATGCAGGGTAGTCTGCACCGGACCCAGCGTAAGCGTCTCGATCCTCGGGTCCGAACTGACCCATCGTAGCTGAACGGCCTGGTCGACCATTCCCACAGCCAGGTGCCGCAGCACGCGCCGATAGCGATCCAGAGCGTCGCTCCCGACGCACAAGGCCACACGGACCACGAGCGCCTCTTGATTCGATTCCTGAGAATGGTTTGGAGGTTCCATAACGACCGGCTCGTTCCTGCATCACAACACCGGCGTTGCAGCCTGTCAACGGTTCCTCTCGGCTTAGGGGTGTTTCGTTGCCACACCGTCTCGGACGTCTTATGCTGATCGGGCAAACGTTTCACCGGTTGAAAACCGGCGCCACAAGGACGATAGGACCCAAACCGACGATGAATGTAATCCACGGGCTGGAAGGCGTTGATCCACCGCTGACGCAATGCGTCCTGACCGTCGGCAACTTTGACGGCGTCCATCGCGCCCACCAGCAACTTCTGGCCCAGGCGGGGCTCTTCGCCGCCCGCACGGGTGGGCCGGTCGTCGTACTCACGTTTGAACCGCATCCGCTGACGGTCGTCGCGCCCGATCGCGCGCCGGCACGGCTGTCCACCCTGGACGAAAAGCTCCACGAATTGGCTCGGGCGGGTGCGCAAACGATCGTCGTGGCGCGGAGCGAGCCGGCGCTTCTGTCTCTGGAACCCGAGGCGTTCGTACGCGAGATCTTGTTGCACAAGTTTCACCCCACCCATGTCGTTGAGGGTCCATCGTTCGGTTTCGGACGCGGGCGCCGAGGCACACCCGAGCTGTTGGAGCGAGTGGCTGGTGAATCGGGATGCAAGGTTCATATCGTCCAGCCCGTTACGCTACAGATGGGCGACGGCGACGCCCTGCTCGTGTCGAGTTCGCTGATCCGCAAGCTCATCACCAAGGGGGACGTGCGCCAGGCGGCGCTCTGCCTGGGTCGGCCTTACGCCCTTGGCGGGCGGGTTGTCCAGGCCCGAGGCCGAGGTCGCGGTCTCGGATTCCCCACCGCAAATATTCCGATCCCCGACAAACTCATCCCTCGTGACGGCGTCTATGCAGGTCGGGCAACGATCGGCGAGCGAAGCCGGCCTTGCGGCATCAGCATCGGACACACACCGACCTTCGGCGGAAGCCAAAGACAAATCGAAGCCCACCTGCTGGATTTCGACGCTGACATTCAGGATCAATTCATTCGAATCGAGTTTGAACGCTTCCTTCGCGAGCAGCGAACGTTTGACTCACCCGACGCGCTCAAGGCTCAGGTTCAACTCGATCTGAACGAAATCCGTCGGGAAGTGGATCCGAGCAGTTCCCAGACCGATGCCGAGCAACGGATCTCAAGATGAGCCAAATCCAATCCTCAAAGTTCATTGAAGCAGCGGAGACCATGGCTGCGTGGCGCAGGCCTTTGCTTTTTTCCCACGCCAAACCCGACGGTGACGCGCTCGGTTCACTCATCGCCATGCACCGGTTTCTTGCGTCACCCAGCGTGGAGCCGATGATCGTTCTGTTTGACGACGTGCCTGGCCGGTACGCCTTTCTGGAGCGGCTGGCGCCGTGTCGCCGGCTTGGAAAAGATATCCAATGGGACGGGCTGGCCGACGCCGACGCCGTCATCCTGCTCGATACCTGCAGCTACTCCCAGCTCGAACCCGTCGCCGACTGGCTTCGCTCATCTTCGCTGACCAAGCTGGTTGTGGATCACCACGCCACCGGCGACGACCTGGCTGACGTATTGCTGGCCGACGCGTCGGCGGCATCGACGAGCCTTCTCCTGTTCGAATGGGCTCGGTCGGTGGGTTGGCCCCTCGACACGGGAACCGCCGTCGCTCTTTATGTAGGCTTGGCTACGGACACGGGTTGGTTCCGCCATTCCAACACCGACGCCCGTGCGTTGGAAGCCGCAGCCGATCTGACCCGACAGGGCGCACGCGCCTACGAGCTGTTCGACGCGCTGTATCAGCAGGAGTCCGTCGCCCGGTTTCGTTTGCGAGCCGAAGCGTGCAAACGACTGGAACTTCGGTTGGGGGATCGGTTGGCCGTCATCACGATCCCGACGAGCGTGTTCGGCGAAACCGGAGCCGTTCGCGCCGATACCGAGGATCTGGTCAACGAGCCGCTACGGTTGGCGTCCGTAGTGGTCTCGATCATGCTGGTCGAAGATGCCGGCGGAGTCATTCGAGTTGGATTTCGCAGCCGGGCCCCCTCCGAGCCCCAGGCAACAACCTGCGCGAAGATCCCCGATGTCGATGTGGCCGCCATCGCCCAAAGCTTCGGTGGCGGCGGTCACCGCCGGGCGGCTGGGGCGCGCGTGACCGGCACGCTGGACCAGGTCAAGGAAAGAATCATCGCGCTGATCGAACCAGCTCTTACGGGCCCATAACCCGAAACCATCCTGCACGCCCGAACCCAAGGCTGAAATCCCCAACTGCATGGCGGATTGTATCGTATGCTTGTAGGCAGGTTGATCCGGTGGGCAAACCATCCGTAAGGGTGGGACGCAAAGCGTTGAGTCCGTTGCGGAGGCGGATGGTCGCGCTGCACGACAGCCGCACATCGGCTGTTGGAGGGGCGATCGACGATCGTTTTATCTCCTTGTCCTTGCGACCCTTTCGGGCAAATCAAACCGCACGCGGAACCTGAAACATTGGAGGAGAATGCGCATGATAGCCACACCCGTCCGTACCCCCTGTAGACATCGTGGACTCGTCGCCGTCCAGGTGTTGGTCACCCTCGTCGTCCTATTGGGCTGCGCCGCGCTCTCGGTGGATGTCGGTTACATCTATAACTCGCGAGGTGAAATGCAAGGCGCCGTGGATGCGTCCGCGCTGGCGGGGTCTTCAGCCCTAAGACACGGACACGGCCTCGCCAAGAACCGGGCCATCGAATACGCCGCGAATAATGTTGTGGCCGGCGCCGACCTAGCGTCTGGCGAGCTTGTCATCACGATCGGGAACTGGAGCGGACTGTCCGCAACCTTTGTCCCCGCCTCGGAATCGGACACCGTAACCGCCAATGCGGTACGGGTGGTGGGCGAACGGTCCGGAGTTCCGCTCTTTTTTGCCGGCATTTTGGGTGTCTATTCGACCACACTGAACAAGGGCGCCACCGCCGTTCAAGGTGGCGGCCATTGTCTGGGAATCTGGGGTCTGGAAGGGATAACCGGATCGGGCGATGTGACCACGGACAGCTACGACCTCAGGTTAGGCGGCTATAACGCCGGGAACATCCACGCCAACGGCGATATCTGTAGTTGCGCAGACATCCGGCTGGGAGGAAACACGCTGATCCAAGGGGACACCATCTACGGCGAAGGATACGGCCTAACCCTCGTTGGTTCCTCGAACGAAATCTGGGGCGTGGTGGCAGAGCAGGACTGTAATTTTACGCCGCCGACAATTGACATGCCCGGCGCTGCCGCCGACAACGACAACGACACAATCGGCCTGACCGACGACGGCGATGACCCACTCAACCCTGCCGGGAGGCTCTTCCTAACCGGTAACGACAACCTGACCTTGGCGCCGGGAAAGTATTATTTCACTTCGGTCCGCATCGTCTCGCTGGCGACGCTTACCATCACCGGCCCCACGGAGATTTACGTATCGGGCACAGCCTACTTCGGTGGCGGCGGCATCATTAACCCTACAGGAATCCCCGGGAACCTGAAGATTTACCTCACCGGAGCGACGGCCACATTCTCAGGCACTTCTGATTTCTACGGAGCCATCATCGCTCCCGATACCGACATAACGTTCCTCGGCGACAGCGCTTTCTACGGAGTGCTCATCGGCAAGACGCTCGACTTTCGGGGTTCCGCCATTATTCACGTGGAGGAATCTCTGGTCGCCGACCTGTACGGCCTGGAGAGCGTGGCGCCCGTTCTAGTCCAATAGAACGACTCTCCATCCGTGGGCGAAGTGCAAAGCACGTCTGCGCACTGAAGCACCATCACGCCTCAATGAATGGGTGGGTGACGGGCATCGCC
>JADFMZ010000104.1 GCA_022563615.1 Planctomycetota bacterium | reverse complement strand
TTTGCCCCGGCCGAGCTTTTCGTAATTGAACCGATACTCCTCGTCGGTCCGCGAAAAGAACTTGATGCTCTGCCGGTCGCCGGTCAGAGCCCGCAATCGCGCGTTGACCAACTGATAATCGAGCGCCGTGGCCAGCCGCTCGGCCGGCGCCGGACCATCGAGAATCTGCTTGAGAATGTCGATGTGCGAGGCGATGATCAGATGGCCGTCGGCAACCGTAATGGCCATGTGGTCGCGACTCAGGGCGCTCTTTTCTTTCTCCTCTTCTTGATCCTCAACAGCTTTCCTCTCGTCGTCCACGTCGTCCTCAATATTCAGCAGTCCGGCGCCGGGTCCGGAGATTTCGACCACCGGCACTTCGACGGCTTCCTCGGGGATGGCTTCCCAGATAACGTGTCCCTTGTAGGTCCGCTTTCTGACTTCGGGGTTGCCCGCCATCATCTTTGCGATGGCTTTCGCCAGCACCGCCTCGGCCGCTTTGTTCTTCACGTCGGCGATCACGACCAGCCGCTCCGAGTCGAGCCCAATCGGCTCCTTGTTGGAGGTCATCACGGTGATGCGATTGGCCAATTGGCCGACGATGTTTTTCTCGATGTCGACCTGTGGACCGATGTCGTCGTTCTTGATGCCGTCAATGATGTCCTTCCAGATGCCCGGCTCGCCGATGACCGCGTCGACCAGCGTGCCGACCGTGTCGAAGGCATTCTTAACGTCGAAACTGATGCTGCCGTAACTCGCCACGCCGCGGGGCACAAACGCCTGCGGTTCCAGATCCTCGCCCGGCGGGAATTCCAACATGCGGGCGGCCAGGCGCAGGCGCGTCTTGGCCGGCCCCGTCTTGCCGTTTTCGCCGGGGGCGTAGATGAACGTGCGGTGCAGCAGGTCGTAGCGATCTGCCCCGAGGTTCACAAATCCGCCCAATCCCTTGATCGCGTCGAAGCCTTGGGTCTGGAGGATGTGCAGCATCTTCTTGCCCTTAATGCGCTTGCCGTCGTTGGCTGCCGACCGCAGGGCCGCGATGTATCCGAAAGGCTCCAGAAACCAGCGAACCTGCGGCGCTAAATCACCCGCCGCGGCGCTGCAACGCTTGTTGATTTCTTGGTAAGCCGACACTCCGGCCAGCGTGCTGGAAACTTTGGCCGGCTCGATCAAGCGAGTGGCGATGCCGCCGATCACTTTCTCGTCGTCGCAGGCCACCAAGAGATTGTTCTTAATGAAAAAGATCGCCCGACGCTGCGTAACGGTGCCCTTTTTTATCGGTAGCTCATAAACCGTCATCGACACGCCGGCGATGTCTTTCTGGATCATCTTCGCGCCGCCTTTGATCAGGTCCGTGTCGATCTTCGCGAGCAGCGCTTTCGCTTTGTCGAGGTGGCCCGTCACGTCGGCCATGATCACAAACACGGCCTGCGGCGAGACGGGAGCGAGGGCTCTCTTCCTGCCGCTGGTCTTTTTCGGCTTGGGCATCTTCTTCGGCCGCGGCTGAATCACCGCCACGGTCAACTCAAGCGTCCGCCCGCGCTGAAGATCGAACGCTTCGCGCAACGCCAGCGTATGTTTCTCGCTCAGGCGGTAGTTCATGTCGAATCCGAGCAGGTTTGAGCGGCTCTCTTCAATGAAACGATAGCCTAAGATGTAGCTGAATCGCGGCGAGCGCTCGACAGCCATCGAAATGTTCAGAATATCCACCTCGCCGTCGTTGAGGTCGTAGTTCAGTTCGCTGAGCAAGGCCGTCCGGTCGTTCAGCCGCCAGATCAGCGACGAATTGACGAAGTTGCGGGAGATGCTGTTTTCGGGCCGGCTGAAGGAGACGTAGCCATTGGTGATCTCCTTGGGTTCGGCGCCGTTGAACAACCCCGCCTCGACGTCAAACGTCAACACGTCCACGATCCGTCGGGCTTTGGGAGCTCCCCGCTTCGTCTGCCAGCGCTGCCGCACGCCGAATGTGATTCCGTCCACCTCGGCGATCTCCTCCACGGTTTCATCGAAGGGAAAAAGTTCGTCGGCGTCGCGGTTGGTGGAGGCCACCCAGGCCGTCGCGTCCGTCTTGATGATGTGACGAATGCCATGAAGATCAAGCAGCGTCGACCGGGTGTCGGGGTAGGTGCGGGTGAAATACGCGCTGGACCGCACGCCGGCGACGCCGAACGCCCGTGCTAGCCCGCCCGAGTCGGGCGAATCATCCCAAGCGGTGCCCCGCACGGTCGCGAACGGAACCATCCGCCAGGGACCGATCTGGAACGGGGCTTCAAGCTCCTGACGCGAGTCCAGCCGGGCGGTCGCCCCGGATTCGCCGGGCCCACCGTCTTTCAGCCTTTCGATGAAACTACGATCCTTGGGACGGTATCGGACAATGCCGGCCCGGTTCTCGCTGAACCAGGTGGCCTCGACGCCGGCGAGCCTTGCAGGCTCTCCCGCCAGATGAAACGAGAAATCGGGCAAGCGTTCCGTCTGTGTCGTAAAGTCCAGGATACGGGTTTGCAACAGCGCGGTGAACGCCCAGTTGTCGCGCTGCCTCTTGAGATACAGCAGAGTCTCCTGCTCCTTATCTTTGTCAAACTCCGATTCGAAGAACTCTTCGAGGAATGATTCGTCTGAAATGTAGGACACCTCAAAGGTAAGCTGCCAGTCGTTGGGACGGTATTGCCTGTGCCGAATTAGAAACCGCCCCCGAACGTCGCGATTGGGCGGCGTCTCCCGGCTGCGCCCCAGGAAGTCTTCGCCGTCGTCGGCAAGGAAGTAGCTGCGAATCAGGCCGAAGTAGCGATCCCGCTTGTAATCCACGTTGATCCCTGCGGCTGGGCCGCGTTTGGAAAAGGACTCCAGTTTCAATCTCGCGTTGAAACCGTCGGGGGTTTCGAGGCCCAGGACGTTGAACAGATCCCACTCCGTTTCGATCTCAAGACCGAAACGATCACTGTACCCGGTGCGAAATCTCTTGACGGCGGTCTCGCTCGTATTCACGTTGCCGCGAAAATAGGGCCAGTAAGCGATGGGCACGCCGCCAAGATTGAGCGTGGCGTGCCGAATGGCGAAACTGCCCGAGCGAATCCCGGTCGTTCCTCCACCCGGCTCCCACGGAGTTCGATTGATCAATTCCACACGTCGAGCGCCAACGTGGTAATGCGGCGTATGAAATTCGCTGGTGGTCAATAGGGCGTCGGTGGCCACAAGTTCTCTGGCGGACAACTGGCGGATTTCGGCGGCCCGAATGTACAGCGGGAGGTTACGACCAGCCAGCGTGGTTCGCACGACCGCGTCCAGAATCACGGCCCGCTCCCGCTGGAAATCGTAATACAAACGCGACGCCCGAATCATATTGGCGCCCTGTGTCAGAATGACGTCGCCTTCCAGGTAGACAGCCTCGACAGCAGCTTCGCCCAGTGCCGAGGAGAGAAGCTGGGGTCGGTTTGTGCCGCGCCGATCAGCACGAGGACGAGGATCTGCTCCCGACACGGGCAGATCCTTCTTCGAAGATTCCTTGCGTCCGGGATCCCGGCCCAGGCCGACCTGGGCTGGCGAGAAGGTTTCCGTGTCGCTTTCGGAGGGAAGAAAAACGACGACGGAATCAGCCTGCATTTGGAAGAAGGCTTCGGCGCCGGGCGTTGCCCGCGACAAGAAGACCCTTCCCGTCGCGGTCAACGCACGTGCACCCTCGGGCGTCACGCTCAGCTTCACCTCTCCGAGCGATTGAAATTGAATGGTCGGGCGCGGCCGGTGGGATTCCTCTTTCTCTTGCGTCAACCCGGCTGCGTCAACCACACGCACGGAGATATTCGGGTCGAGTTCGTGAAGCGCGCGGGTCTTGATCGCCTTTCGAATACGATCGCCCTCACGATAGATGTCGCTGCTTGAGGATGACTGCAGGGCGATGTCGTCCACGTTGAGCCGGATCGCGCCGGTCGTGTTGAGCGTCACCATCAGAACCGGGCCTGATGTAATCGTCCCTCCGAGTTCCTTGATCCTGACCTCCTGCCAGAGCAGAATCTCGAGGCGTCGGAACGACCGTCCTTCGTGCAGGCGTTCGGTCAACCACACGACGGCCTCTCGACTTCGAAACGTTTGTGTCTCCTGCTCGCCAAATGTAAACAGGACATCGCCAATCAGATGAAGAACCTCCGTGCTCTCTTGGTCCTTGAAAATGTAGGCAAGCTGAGCGTTGGCAGTGAGGGGGAGATTGGCGATCCCGCTGGGCAGCAAGGGCGCATCAACGCGATCCGCCAGGGGGACGCTTCGTCCCGGCGGTTGACCGGTGGTTGAAAGGGGTAGACAGCCAAGAACGACCGCCCACCCCATCATGCGAATCCCAATGTTCAAGGTTTGGGTCCGTAGGACGAGCCAAATCCGCGAGACGGCCAAGCCCATCCGCGCCCGGCCCGAAACCGTCCCGTAACGTTCAGGTCAGTATAGCTACAGACGCCAGCGGGACAATTGGCGCCACCGCCAAAAAATGCAACCTCGATCCATTTTGGCTATTGCTAGTTTAACTGAGGTTTTGGGACGGTTTGCAGCTTCAAAGGGGCTCGGTTCTGCCGCGCCAGTCGGACCCTTGGGAGTTTTAACTCGATGTTTTTCCAAGTCGGGGGTTTTTCTTGTCGGGGGATTCTGCTAGGATGACCTCGTGATGTAAAGATCGTGATGTTTCAGGCCCGCGATTGCGGCCTGTCACAGGACTGATCCGAGGGGGAACCCCCCCCAATACAAAGTCTTCAAACCATCCTGTCCCCCACGGGATGGTTTTCAGGGGCCCGGCTTCGGCCGGGCCACTCCTTTTTATACAGGTTAGGGAAAGCGGTTTGCTGGCAATTCTGGCCTGGCCAAGACACGTGTTGGCCACACCGGAACGTGAGTGATACCCAGGGCTCTTACGCCTTAGAATCTATCCCATTAACCCTTGTGGCACCGGTTTTCAACCGGTGAAACGTCTGGGTTACAAACCCGTGCCACAATTATTGGGATAGTTCTTAGTCGGACGTTGCTTGTGGGTCGTGTGGAAGCAAGGTCAGGTTCTGCTGCACGGCTGTCGGTGAGAAACTGACGACAAGCCAACGGTCGGTCACCGCCAAAGCTGGTCCGCTCAAACCCGCAAACAGGTACCAGGTCCGGTCCGGGGTCCGCTTGATCCGGATCACTCCGGACTCTGCAAGTTTGCCGGATGCGAAGAGCAGGAGGCGATCCAGCGAAGAGCGAAGCGTTTCGGCGTCACCTTTGATGGGGATCCAAATCGTCCAGGCCAATGGCAGGCCCAGCACATGCCTCGGATAATTGTGAATCACGACGGTGTCGCCGAGATTCGCAAAGATGTCATCGGGAATCGAAACCCGCGATTGGCTTTGCACGCCCTCCCAAAACGCCCTAATGCTGCGCCGGCCGGACGGGCTTTTGGAGGCCAGATACGCTGCGCCGATTCTTTCCAAGGCGACCTTGGGACGCCACCGGAAAGCCGTATACCCGGTGGCTCCGGGGGGGATGATTTCCTCACCCCCATGAGGTAGGAACCGCGCGCCGGCAATCGGAACCCGCTCGTCCTGATGATTGCGGCGAACCAGCCCAACGGCCTCGAGGGCGCGGCCGTCACGCCGGACAGTCCACAGGCCTCGTTTGACATCGGTCAGCCGCAGGGCTGCCAGCACTTTTTCGATTTTCCCGGCCAGGAGGGCGTCGGCCCTCTTACGCAGGGCGTCGAACTGCACATAGAAGGAAAGAAAGGCGTCGCGACCTTCGATCGTGGAGCAGGCCTGACGGAACCAGTCCTGATTCGCCAGACTCGTTGAGTCCTTTACCAGACTCTCCGAGCCTTTCACCAAACTCTCCGAGTCCTTTACCAGACTCTCCGAGTCCTTTACCAGACTCTCCGAGTCCTTTACCAGACTCTCCGAGTCCTTCACCAAGCTCTTCGAGCCTTTCGCCAGCGTCCGCGCGACTTGGTCGAAGGCGCCGGCTCCGACGGCGACGACGTAGTAATCCCCCAGCCTTCCCCAGGTGATTGAAGCCCAATCCGGCAGCCGTTGATCGCGCAGATCGAATCGCCTGGGCTTGGACTTGTCGGATAGGGTTAGTGAGGACTTCTCGCTGTTGGTATAGGTCTTGAGAAGATGTCGAATGCGCTGCTCGATGGTGTCATTGTCCCCGCGCGTGTAGGCGATCAGGGCGGCGCGCAGTCCGGCAAGCCGGTGCCCTCCCTTGTCGTAGGGGCTGGCTTCGATGTCGATCAGAACCAGGGCCACCGGGTGTTTAGTTGCGACGGACACCGACGCCAGTGCGTCCAACCAGATTCGCACGGAGTCGGGCAGCATCGAGACCAGGCCAAAGTGCTGGGCCCGGTCCGCCAGAAAGGTGGCGAAATCCAGCGTCGTGCGAATCGTGCCCGAGGCGGCCTCAGGCTGATTCGGGTCGATGAAAACGGCGGCCACGCAATCCCCTGGAACCGCTTGGGGCAGGTGCGGCGATATCGCCGCAGCCTGAGGCGCGAGGATCCCAACGAGCAACGCGGCTGGGATGAGCCTGGTCCTGGATTTGGTCTTAGTCTTGCAAAAGGCTTCCGACATGGGGTGTATGGTACCGGTTGTTTCCGAGAGTGCTTGCCTCCGCCCGCGTCGATTCTTGTCGGGTCAACGGGGAGGCCCATTTGGGATACACTGTACTCATGTGGCGCCCTGTTTCTCGGAACCTGTCACTGGCACGCAAGATCAGCCTGTTGTTTGGAACGGCTGTGCTGCTCATCATCGCCGTGACGTTGGTGTTCCCGTCGGTCCAAATGAGGGGACTGCACGAGCAGGCCATGTTGCTCCGCGCCAAAAGGATGGCGTCGGCGACTTTCCTGGCCGTCGATCTTCGCGGCGGGGATTGGAACCTCGCCCAACGGGAATTGGATCGCCGCTGGCCCGTGCTCATGCGCGATCTCGGGTTGAAGGGCGACCCTCCCAGACTCATACCGGCTGATCGTCACAACCCGGGGTTTCAAAAGGAGGCGGTTCAGCGACTGCGTCTCGAACCGGGGCAGCGGTACCATTGGAAGATCCAGCGCGACGGTCAACAGTTTCGGTTTGCGATGGCGGTTCGCGGCACGCCGATGGATCGACATCCCAGCGTGTTGCGGGGCATCATCGACGTGCGTCTGGCGATGCCGGCGGCGCCGGCGGTGTGGAATCGGGCGGTAACTTTCCTGGCTGGCGCCAGCGGGGCGGTGCTGGCCATCATGGTCTTTTACATGGTGACCCAACGACTCGTGCTGTCGCCGGTGCGCGCGCTGCGCCGCGTGGCGGAGCGGGTCAGCGCAGGCGACACCGACGTGCGGGTCTCCATTCGCAGCGGCGATGAGTTCGAGGATCTTGCGGGGGCGGTCAATGACATGCTGGCCCACCTGGACGCCGCCCGGGAGGAGCAGCAGAAAATCAATCGGTCGCTGGACATCCGGCTGGGGGAATTGGCTGAGGTCAACGTCGCGTTGTACGAATCCTCGCGTCTCAAGAGCGAGTTCCTGGCCAATGTGACTCATGAGCTGCGCACGCCGCTCGTTTCGATCATCGGTTTTGCGGAGCTTTTGAAGGACGCAACCGATGTTGCGGAGTCGGATCGACATCGTTTGGAGCGATATGCACAGAACATCCTGAGCAGCGGTCGTAGTCTGCTGGAATTGATCAATGACTTGCTGGATCTGGCCAAGATCGAAGCCGGCAAGCTGGAGTTGCACCGGTCGGAATTCTCCATCGCCGATTTGTGCAAGGATCTGACCGATTTCGTCAGGCCTCTGGCGGACAAGCGCGAGCAGAAGCTGAGCCTGCAACTAGCGGATGACCTTCCTCGGCTGTGCAGCGACGCCGGGAGAGTCAGGCAGATCCTCTATAATCTGCTCAGCAACGCGATCAAGTTCACACCCACCGGGGGAGCGATCGACCTTCTCGTCCGCAGTGACGACGCCGATCACATACAACTCAGTGTCCGCGATACCGGTCCCGGGATCGCCCCGGAGCATCGAGAAAAAATCTTCGAACACTTTCACCAGATCGATTCGTCGAAAACCCGTGAGTATGCCGGCACCGGCCTGGGGCTGGCGATCACCCGAGAGCTGGTTCAGCTCTTGAGCGGCACGATGGAGCTGGAAACCGAGGTCGGGCGGGGCAGTACGTTCAGCGTCCGCCTGCCTGTCAATGCAGGGCGCGAAGTCTCCCGGCCTCGGGTGCGACTCAACTGAGGATCGACCCGAGACGGCGCGGGAGTCCGCCATCGGCGTTTCCATGGAGCGATGGACCGGTAAACCGCAGGCGGCGGGTGGAACCTGCCTTACGTCGAGGCCAATCTACCTGCCTTGCTTCACGGATGATCCACTGTTGACGAGTACCTATGAAGTAAAGTCGTCTGCTGCCGCCCGACTCCACGCTCCCAAAGCTCGCCCGTCCCAATCCATTGCTGATAATGGATGATTTCATGGCACAGGCAACTAATCATCTCGGCCAAGGCATCATCCCGGCCGCGCTCGCGTCGTATCGCCGGGTAGTCACCCGTCGCTATTCTGATGTAAGGCTCGACGTTGCGATCAAAGGGAGCGACAAAGGATCCGTCGGCCAATTCTTTATGCATCGTCGTTATCTTTACAAGTGGACTAAGATAAACGGGGACACGTATCGGAAACTCGTGATTAGCGCGCATCCACCTTGCGAAGCGAACGAATGCTGCACGCACTTCCGGGTGACCACGTGATCCGCAAATCCGAAGCCCCGTTCTCTTTGGGTGTTTCCTGTTCAACTCACTTGCTCGTTTCAACCAGCTTGTCCTTTTCCTCTGTGTTTCTTCGACGGAGTACGATGAATAAGCCGATAATGCTCCCACTGTCGCCGTGACATTACCGATCAGCGGTTTGCGTAGCGCGTGGCCACAGTTCCGCGCTCGTCGAGGCCAATCTACCTGCTATGCGTCACGGATGATCCACCGTTAAAAAGTACCTACGAAGCAAAGTGTCCGC
>JADFMZ010000103.1 GCA_022563615.1 Planctomycetota bacterium | reverse complement strand
AGAGCTTCTAACAAAACCGGGCCGCAGGCTTCAGCCTGCGCGAACGTCGGAGTGTCGTAGGCGCTTCGAAACACGTGTTGATACCCGGTCTCAGAGTCACAGACCCACGATGCGTGGCGCAAAGTGAACGAGCGCCAGCA
Source organism: Planctomycetota bacterium (assembly GCA_022563615.1). Taxonomy (GTDB): domain Bacteria; phylum Planctomycetota; class Phycisphaerae; order UBA1845; family UBA1845; genus JADFMZ01. The sequence goes on along the minus strand of JADFMZ010000103.1, from coordinate 8,847 downwards.
GGACTGCACCCGTGTACAGCCCAGCGACCACGTCATCCCCCACGACACCCCAACCCCCCGGCCAATGTTTCTCGATCCAGTTGGCCGGCGGAACCTTGGTTATGTCCAGGGCCCGCTCCAGGAAGAACGCGAGCGCCGCCAAGGGCCAGGTGAACTCGGACAGCATTACAACAGCGATGAAGAAGCCGGCTATTTCGTCCCACACCAACCGGCTGCTATCTTTGGTTTGAAGAATCCGATCGCCCATTTCGTGCAGCCCCACAGCCGCAGCGGTAAACAGAATCGTAACCGCGAGGCGGATCGACAAGGGCCACGAATGCATTACGAAATACAGAGGCACACCTACAACGCCTACCGTAACGGTGCCCGAGGCCGGCAAATGCCCCAGCGGACCTATGGACCCTATCCGCAAGAGAAGACGTTCAGCAGCCGTTCGTGATGGGTTCATCGGAGATAACCTCACGCATTTGGAAACCTATGGCAAAGAGCTGCGATACGGCGCCTTGAATCATATGGGCCAAACGAAAATAGGCGAGCGCGTTGAATGTGCGAAGAAGTGATTTTCAAAACCGCCGTCGGACGACAAACTCCGTCATGGAAATCAGGGATGTCTTGGCGTCGGATGGGGGAAGAATGTCGAGTTGTCGAACGGCGTCGGCCACATAGGCGCGGGCCGCCGACCGGGCATACTCGATGCTGTCAGTCTCGGCGAGCCAATCGCGAAGGCGCCCAGGGCCGCAAGAATCAGAAGCGGTCAGCGCGTCGCGCAAGGCCGCTGCAGTTTCGGGCGCAGCGTTGGCCAGGCAATGAATCGTCGGCAAGGTCAACTTGCCGAGCGAGAAATCCCGCCCGAGCGTCTTGCCGATTTGTTTCTCATCACCAACGATGTCCAGCACGTCGTCAACAATCTGAAAGGCTACACCGCACCATAGTCCGTAATCACTCAAAGCCTCGACGGTTGCATCATCCGCACCGGCTAACTTGGCCCCAAGTTCGCACGCCGTTGCCGTCAGGACGCCGGTCTTGCGTTGGGTAATGTCGAAATATTCTTTCTCGGTGAGGTCGCGCCGCAGCCGCTGCACGTTTTGCAGCAATTCTCCCTCGCAGACCGTATTGGTGGTTTTTCCGATGCGCCGCAATGCGTAGTGATCGTCAAGGATGCCGCAAAGGTGGAAAGCGTGACTGATGAGATAGTCGCCCAGGAGGACCGCGGCGGTATTGCCGGCCATCGCGCCTACGGTCGGCTGCTTCCGGCGCTCGTCGGCTTCGTCCAAAACGTCATCGTGAACCAGAGTGGCTACGTGAACCATCTCGATCACCGCAGCCAGCGTGTGATGTGATTTCGATACGCCGCCGCAGGCTTTGGCGGCAAGCAGAAGCAGCGCCGGGCGAAGCATCTTGCCCCGGTATGTGCGGATCGTAGCGCACAACTCGTTCACGAAGGGCAGGTCGCTGATCAGCTCCTGGTCAAAGATGCGCTGGGCCGACAACAGGTCATCAAGAATCGGGGCGTACAGATCGGTCAAGTCTCCCGACGACGCGCGGGCGCGCCGGTCCGGCGGAGCCGCTACCGTGAAACTTGCGCCGGGCGTCGGCGCGCTGCTTGCGAGTCCTTGATCCATCATGTCGCGTCCTGAGCCGCGCAAATGTTATCCGGGAGCGGCGGTGTATCCAGTGCTTTTCAAATGTTTTGAAAGCGTCGCACCGGGATCCCTATCCAACCGACGGACCGCCGTCGCGCTGGTACGTCCCGCTCTTGCCGCCGGCTTTGTACTCCAATTGAATCGGGCCGATGACGACGGACCGGTCCGCGCCCTTGACCATATCGTACACGGTCAGGGCTGCCGCTGCTGCGCCGGTCATCGCCTCCATCTCAACCCCGGTCTGCGCCACTGTCTTGGTGCTGCAACGGATGAGAAGCTGTTGCGGGCTGCCGCGCTCGAATTCAATCCGCACCCAGGTCAACACCAGAGGATGGCACAGCGGAATCCATTCGCTGGTGCGTTTGGCGGCTAAGATGCCGGCTACCCTGGCCGTCGCCAGCGCGTCACCTTTGGGCAACGTACCTTGCATCAACGCGTCCAGAACCTCTCCGGTCATGCGCACAGTTGCCGAGGCGCAGGCCTCGCGCGGCGTCACCGCCTTGGCCGAAACGTCGACCATGCGCACCTGGCCGGTCCCATCGAGATGCGATAGATTTATTTTTTCGGTCTTACTGGGTACCATCGTTTCCTCCCGATGCACTAACAACAGCAACGGTCGATCCAATAACCTTCGGAACCCACGCGCCCCAAACCCGTCCTTATCGGCTCCACGATGCCACTGCCGTCTAGTCATGTGCGGGTGCGTTCGATCCGATACGCACACCGTGGCGCTCTGCTCAACATCTCCTGCCTCCGATCTTCTTGGGAAGCCATCGTCTTCCGGAACCGGATCCCTGGGCTGGGTCGATTGGGCGGTCCGTGCCCGATCGCACCGCGTTATCTGCCTGATCGCCGGCATCTGGATGCTGAACGCCTTTGATCTGATCCTGACGATCCTGGCCCAGGAACAAGGCCTGCTCCAGGAGCAAAACCCGTTTGGCCGATTCATGCTAGGCCACGGCACGGCTTCCGTGGTGTTGTTCAAAGTCGGCCTGGTCTTGGTCGGCAGTTACCCGCTCCTGCGATTTCGAACCGCGCGAATCACTGAGCTGGCCACCATTTTCATCCTGGTCGCCTACGCAATGCTCGCAGTGCATTGGTCCCAGTGCTACGAGTTGTATGCTCTCGCATCCAACTACGTAGAACCCACGACCTATCTGAGCAACGCACCCTCTGCAACTCCGTAGGTGCAGAGGATTCACAAACACCAACCCAAGCCTGGATCAACCGTCAATAGCTGCGTTCATCGTTCCGGGGATACGCCGCTGGAGCCGGTTGCCCTGCAAACAAAGAGCCCGGATGCTTCGACGACGGTAAAGGGACTACCCGGTCGGCGAGGCCGCCGATCGCGCTAATGGATCCACGCCCAGGCCGTTCCACAACCGGTTCGTCGCGCCGCCGGCGTTCGTGCCCGAACCCAACTCGATCGGCACCGCCGTGCCCGCTGGAAGCTCATCGATCCCAAGCGTCTCACTAAGCTGGTAGCCGAGCTGCTTGAGCGTCATCGCCTCGGCGTGCATATCCACGAACAATACGTTGCCCAAGCCAGTGTGCCGCATTTCGACAGGAGAGTATCGATAGTACTCGGCGTCTAGTCCCTTGGGCACGTCCTCCTCCTGTGGCCCGAAATACTGTGCGTTCTTGTCCTCCTTGGCCAGCCTGGGCGGATCGAGGGCATAGGAATGTTTTCCATGCTGACGGCCGGCCCCTCGGCTGTCCGCGATCAGGACGGTGAGCGCGGTCGATTTGATTTGATGCAAACCCACCGGGAAATTGTTCCAACGGGTTCCCTCCGGATCCTGACGGGTGTTCCCAAGATACTGATAGTTGTACCCGTAGGCCCCGTTGCGAATGTCGTGCTCGAAGCGTTCGTCGGCCAACGACGGGCAGAGAAACACATCGATGGTCATTGTCGTGCCCTCGTTACGGCCCAATCCCAATCCCTCGTCGCCAAACGGTACGCCGAGGCGGCGGAACGGGAGGGGGTCGATAACCGGACCGTGCTCCGTCTCCAGAAACCACTGCCACCTCGGGCTCTTGCGGTTGTATCCGTTGACGAATTCCTCAGTGGCTTCGGGGTAGAGCCGCTTAAGGCGGAAGGGGAAGAACCGGTCGCGGTTCTCATTGAGATAGATGGCAGTGGCTGTGCCCAGGCCCTTGAGCGTCGACAAACATACGTTGGCCTTGGCCTGCCTACGGGCCGAGGCCAGCGATGGAAACAGGATGGCCATCAACAGTGTCAAGATGGCGATCACCACGAGCAACTCGATCATGGTGAAGCCCCGTTTTCCCTGATTCATCAACACGCTCCTGATAGGTCCGTAGACGACACCCAATCGAGAGTGACGCACATACCCAATTGGTGAATTATAGGCCTTGACTATCGCCCGAGTCACGTCGAGCACCGAGCTGTTCGACAAGTCGTGTAAGATTCGCCACCTGCTGGCGAAGATCATCGAGCCTTTCGTCTTCTGAAGATTGCTCATCCGATGCTGGGGCCGGTTCCGGCGCCTCGCAGTCATCCGAGTCGGCTTCGTGGCGGGCCGTCGCTCCCGGAGCGACTCCCATCATCATACTCTTTGCCCAGTCAAAAGGGGTAACGGAATGTCCGCGCGTCGTTTCGCGAAGGAACGCGTCGAACTGCTTCTGGGTTGTCGCCATCATGCCGAGGAATGGTCCGAAAATGCGCTCCAGGCTGGATTGCAATTCCTGCCGATTCGAACGAATCATCGAGTGCAACCACGCCGCCGGAAAAATGTCCAGCTTGGGTCGGTCCTGCTCCAGAAGAATCTGAGTCAGAACCAAATTGGTAATATCCTCGCCGGAACGGGAATCGTGGATCGAGACGTCCTGGCCGGCCGCGATCAGGTCGTGGATCTCCTTTAGGGTCACGTGCCGGCTATGGATTGCGTCGTAATATCGCCGGTTCGGATACTTCTTGATCTGCAATACGTCGCGGTCACGGTTATTGGCCATCTTCACCTCGTGGGCCATGGAAGTTGAGCCACCGTAGTGCAACGGCACCCTTTTGTCAACAGAAGGCTATCGGCGTCACGTCTAACATACTGTAGTACAAAGGCTTACGATTGAGCAGCAAAGATTATTGTGCGTTGGCAAAATAGTTCTTGACGCAAACGCAAAATGGAGTACACTTACATTATCGAGACCCATGTGCGGTGAGCGGAAAGGCTCGAAGGATCGGCCGGCTCGCCGCTGCAGCAAGAGCAATAACCAAAGACGGAAGGACGAAAAACATGGTGGCCCAAACGACTGAGACAATGCAGGCAATGATGGAATCCTTCAACGACGGCGTACGAGTGATGATGGACGCGGGGCGGCAAACGCAGCAGGCATGGTTCAAGCTGTTGAACGATAGCTGCAGAATGCCGAACGGGTTCGATGCAAATGAGCCGCAGATTCACGCCGAACGTGTCCTCAGCGAGTTCGGACCATTGGTCAGCAGGAACATGGAGACCCTGGCCCAGACTTTTGACACCGGGATGCAGGCCGGAATGAATGTGTTCAACACGATGAACGAGGGAGGTTCGAGCCTGGAAGAAGCGGACCTCCAAAAGAAATCACGTAAGGTCTGGGACGCTGCTTTGGTCGCATTTCGGAAGAATGTCGAAGCCGCGAGCAACGCCGGCGTGAAGACGGTCGATAATTGCTCCGCGTTTGTTGAGTCGGTGCATCGATGCGAAGCCCCTTCCAAGGCGCCCTCGAAATCTCCGAAAAGCGGCAACTGATCGCGGGGCGCCGCCGCGCGGCGTGTGCGTCGTTCGGTAGCGCTTGCCGGATCGACGTCGTCTCGGTATGAGTAGTCCGTAGCGAGTGAAAGCGCGACGGAGATGAAGCGACCCATGCTGGCGAACGTGTACCTGGCTGGAGGTGTGCGAACACCGTTCGGCTCATTGAACGGATCGCTGTCCAGTGTGACGGCGGGAGAGTTGGGCGGTATCGCTATCCGCCAGGCCCTCGAACGGGCGGCTGTTCCCGGCGAGCAGATCGACGAGGTTCTTTTCGGAAATGTTCTCAGCGCGGGCGTCGGACAGAACGTAGCCCGACAGGCCTCGATCAAAGCCGGCCTGGGCATTCACATCGGCGCGACCACGATCAACAAGGTCTGCGGTTCCAGTCTGCGCACCGTGATCCTAGCTGCACAGGCCATCCAATGCGGCGACGCCGGCGCCATCGTTGCGGGCGGCACGGAAAGCATGAGCAACGCCCCCTATCTTCTGCGAAAGGCTCGCGCCGGTTACCGCATGGGCCACGGGGAGTTGGTGGACTCGATGATCCATGACGGCCTGTGGGACGTCTACACGAATCGGATCATGGGCATTTGCGGCGATCAATGCGCAGCCAAGTACGATATTTCCCGGCAACAACAGGACGACTTCGCCGTTGAAAGCTATCGACGCGCGGCCAGCGCGTGGGAAGACGGGTTCTATGTCGAAGGCGTCACGCCGGTCGAGGTCAAGCTGAGAACCGGCGTAACGATGGTCGAGCGCGACGAGGATGTGGCGAAGTTTCGGGGCGAACCCAAGCTTCGATCCTTGAAGCCGGCCTTTGATCCACAGGGCACCATCACGGCGGGCAATGCATCCAACATCAACGATGGGGCAGCCGCCATGGTAGTTTTCGGCCAAGGCAAGAAGGACGCCCTGGGGCTTCAGCCGACAGCCCGCATCCTGGGCCACGCCAATGTCGCCATGGAATCCGACTGGTTCACCATCGCCCCCATTCACGCCATCCGCAAACTGTGCGACCAGCTTGAGATGAAACCGACCGACGTGGATCTATACGAGATCAACGAGGCCTTCGCCGTGGTCACGCTCGTGGCGATCCAAGAGTTGAAGCTGGATCCGGAGCGCGTGAACATCGCCGGCGGTGCGGTAGCCATCGGTCATCCCATCGGCGCGACCGGCGCGAGGATCATCAATACGCTGGTTCGGGCGCTACATCGCAAGGACAAGAAGATCGGCATCGCCTGCGCCTGCATCGGCGGCGGAGAAGCCACCGCCATCGCGATCGAGCGCTGCGGCTAGAGCATTTCCCGTTTCTGCGTTCCGAGCCGCAGGCTTCAGCCTGCGCGACCTTTCGCTGCATGATGCACCACAGAGGGCGAATGACCCGGCATACCAATACGGGAAATGCTCTAGGGGCAAGACTTTCAAGACCGCCTACCAAGTCGAACGCGGAAGCACCCACTGCACTTCTACATTCGCGCAGGCTGAAGCCTGCGGCTCGGCCATAAATTCTAGGGCTGTTCCACGTCGTCTACGTATTCACTCTGATAGGCCACGTTGCCCTGTTCGTCCCAGATCGTAAAGCTGCCCTGCTTGCGTCCGTAAACGTATTCAAACTCTAGCTTTTTCTCGCCATTCCGGTGCCACTCCGTCCATAATCCGTGGAACGCGCCGTTCTTCAGGTGAAACTCGCGTTGTTTGAAGCCGTTGGCCCACCATGCGGTCCACGGCCCATCCTCGCGGCCCTTCTTGTAGGCGCCTTTCCCGGCGACCTGACCGGAGTCGTACCAACTGATTCGATCGCCGTGCAGAACGTCATAGGCGTAATGGTGCTCCAACTTGGGCCGTCCGTTCTCGAAGTATTTTGTCGAGGCTCCATGCATGACGAATGTGCCATCGGCGGTGCGAAAACCCTCCCGCCGCGCGACCAGCTCTCCTTCGGGCGAGTGATCTTCCACAACCTCGATGGGACCCGGCAGATCTTCGCTCGTGCGGGAAACTGTTGTCGAGGGCTTCGTTTGATCCGGCTGAACCGTCCTTTCCGCCCCGGCACAACTGAGGAACAAGCAGATTGGACCCGCCACCGAAAGCCCGGTGGTTCTCGTGATCCAAGCCGGCATGAAAATAAGTCTGCCCTTGCGTAGGTTACATTGCATTATGATTTCCTAATCAACGCCAAAGCTCCGACGCGGAACCTCCACAAATAGCCTGGAACACGCCCGCGATCGGGACGTCTGAACGCCTCATGATAACCTGAACCGCCGTTCGTGCGACCCCAAGACCGATAAACGCGGCGCCAAGGCGAAGGACTGGCCCGTGCACTTCAGATCGCCTCGTCCGGCAGTATTCCCGCGTTGTGGGGCTTTACCTGTCCCCAACGCCCGCCAAGAATCAATAAGGGTGCGCCGGAAGCTGCCGGTTGGTTACGTTGGAGCCTATTTCATTAACCCTTGTAGCACCGGCAACCCATGTGGCACCGGTTTTCAACCGGTGGTTGAATGCGAGGCGGCATTCAATCCCGTGCCACGATTGTTGGGATCGGCTCTTACGCGGAGACTTGAGGCACCGGTTCCCCTATCGGGATCCTTTGCGTATTATTGGGGCCTAGGGGTAACCCTGCCGGAGTCGTTGGGGGTGGAAATCTATGGGATCCAACACAACACGATGGTTTGCGATCGCGCTGGCGTATGGGTTCGTCATGCTGTCGGCTGCGATGGGCGCCGATCAGCCCCGCCGGTTCGACGGGTACAAAATCATTCGCGTTGAGGTTTCCTCTCAGAACGAGCTCGAAGCGCTGGAGCAAGAGGTAACGACCCTTTTGAACTGCGTGCACGGCGTGGGCCTGATGGACGCGCTTGTGTCGCCGGACCAGTTCGACGCCGTGGCAGCGCTCCGCTTGCCGACGCAGGTCGTTCAGGACGACGTGCAGGCCATGGTGGAGCGTGAGCGGGCCGCCTCCTCGGTGGCCGGCGCCGACCCGTTCGCGGACTTCTTCCTGGCCTACCATCCCTATGGAAGCTTCGACAAATCGGGAACGGCCCCTTCGGGAACGATCCTCTGGTACATGAACGAGCTGGTCACGCGCTATCCGACGTTGGCTTCGTTTGTCGACATCGGCACAACGATTGAGGATCGCACGATTTGGGGCTTGCGCATCAGCAACGACGCGATCGTGGATAAGCCGGCCGTCTTATACTTCGGCGGTGAACACGCTCGCGAGTGGATCGGAACGACGGTGCCGACCTACTTCGCAACGTACCTGCTCGAAAACTACGGCGCCGACCCGACCGCCACCGACCTCGTCGATAACGTCGAGTTTTTCCTCATTCCGGTGTTCAATGTGGACGGCTATATTTTTTCGTGGGCCTCGCCTTCCAACCGGTTTTGGCGGAAGAACCGCCGGTATAATGGGGGCGGCACCTACGGAGTGGATCTGAATCGGAACTGGGCCGAGGGAT
>JADFMZ010000436.1 GCA_022563615.1 Planctomycetota bacterium | reverse complement strand
ACCAGGTTTGCACCTGCGAGTGCAATGGCTAGCATCACCAAGGTAGTACCTGACAATCAAAAGCAACGCTGGATACCCACCTCACCAGGCTACCTGTTCTACCATAACCTATTTGAAAATAATGCTTTATAGCGACACGATGATGCGCAGGAAGGAAGTCGAACGGTGCCGATTCGCACACCCAAATTTGGGGCCCACATGTCCGTCGCCGGAGGGCTGGAAAACGCCTTCTTGGCCGGGGCGGCGGTCGGATGTGACTGCCTCCAGATCTTCGTCAAGAACCAGCGTCGGTGGCACGCCTCGCCCCTGACCGCCGAGCAAATCGCTGCGTTCAAGGCTGCTGAGGCTGAAACCGGCTTGAAGCCGGTCGTCGCCCACGCCAGCTATCTTCTCAATCTGGCCTCGCCCGTGCGGGCCGTCCGTATGCAAAGCATCCGGGCCATGATCGATGAGATGCAACGTTGCGAGGCGTTGGCGATCACAGGTCTGATCTTTCATCCAGGTGCTCATCTCGACGGAACAATCGAACAAGGCATCAAGCATGTCTCAGCATCCTTGAACGCGGTGGATCGTGCATGTGCGGGGTTTGAAACGACGATCCTCCTCGAGACGACAGCCGGTCAGGGTACCGCCCTCGGTTGGCGCTTTGAACAACTTGGCAGGATTATCGAAGGGGTTTCGCAGCCCGGCCGCCTCGGTGTCTGCTTGGATACGTGCCACCTCTTCGCCGCAGGTTACGATTTTCGCGAGGCTGAAGGTTATCAGGCTATGATCAAAGAGTTGGATAGTGCCATCGGTCTGTCATACGTTCGATGCATCCACATGAACGACTCCAAGCGTGAACTCGGCAGCCGGGTCGATCGCCACGAACAGATCGGCAAGGGCAAGGTGGGCAAGAACGGATTTACTCACTTCGTCAACGACCCGCGCTTCGTCAACGTGCCCATGATCCTCGAAACGCCCAAGGGCAAAGACGGTCGCGGCACCGACCTGGACAAGGTCAACCTCAAACGCCTTCGGTCTCTGATCACATAGAGAGTCGTCCAAGGAGCAAAGTGCGCCACCCATTCGGAATAACGAGCGCCACGGCTGAATAGCGAGGCGACGGTTGGAATTAGCCGGATCGATCCAAATACACGACGAAATCTAAGAGTTTCTAACAAAACCGAGCCGCAGGCATTTTGAAAAAGCCTGCGCGAACGTCGGAGTGTCGTGGGCGCTTCGAAACATGTTTTGTTAGACGGTCTAAAAGAGCGAAGGGTTATCCGTCCGGCTTGGATCTCAAAGCCTCAATCGCCCGGACCGCCATCCGGTCGCACTCCTCGTTTTCGGGATGGCCGCTGTGGCCGCGAACGTGTTCGTAGGTCATGTCGTGTCGCTGGGTCAGCGCAAGCAGTTCCTTCCATAGTTCGGCGTTCTTGACCGGCGGTGCGCCAGCCTTCTTGCCGCGACGCCAATGGTTGGCGATCCACCCTTCGATCCATTGGGTCAACCCGTGAATCATGTATTGGCTGTCGCTGACCAGGTGAACACGATGGGGCTTCGAGGCATCGATGGTCTTCAATCCCTCGATGGCAGCCGCAAGTTCCATGCGATTGTTGGTTGTTTTGCGATGCCCGCCGCTGAGCTTCCTAACGGTTCCCGTTGCGGGATGCTTAAGGATGGCCGCCCAGCCGCCGGGTCCGGGATTGCCGCTGCATGCGCCGTCCGTATACAAAACCACGTCGGGATCTTTAGGCAAACGTCGGCTCCTGTCCTGGCACGATCACACAATCGTCTCGTGCGCGTTCGAACGTGGAGTCTATCCCGCCAGCCGGTCGCCGGCTACGGGTCGGATCCCCGCTGGAACGATCGTGTGGGAGGCTGGTCATAGGGCTCGTCCACGAACGAGATGAATAGGATCTTTGTCGCACATTCTGACGAGTTGTAGGGTCCGCCGTGCGGACCACCACCCGGGATCATTCCAAGATGGTCCGCACGGCGGACCCTACATGACTGCAAAACCCGCTCAACCACCCGCGCCTCCAATCATACACCCTTCTCCACATTGGTGCGTCCGGGACGCACCCTACCCGGGTCGAACAAGACAGCTCCGTAGGGTTGGCCGGCCCTTGAACCCGGTGGTAGAATATCCGCATAGAGACGATGCCAACCTACACTTGTCCTACATGCAGCAAGTCGATCACGGTTACGCGGAAGGAAGAGGCTCCGTTTCGCCCCTTCTGCTGTGAGCGATGCAAAATGGTGGACCTGGGCCGCTGGCTCGACGGAACCTACGTCATTCACGAGCCGGACGAATCAAGACCGACCGAGCCGGACTAAGTAGCCGCCGGATTGGACCTTGCAAAACCGCGCCGCAACGACCGCGCGGTCTTCGAGCTTGCATGTCGGTTCAGATTGGGTTCCGCGCGTTGCGTCGGCACAGATCCACCTCATGTCGATTGCGACAAATTGATACAACGAGTGAACTTGCTGGATAGCCGGCGTCGTGATAACTGTTGGCGCATACGAAGGGGCAACTTGCAAACGCGATCGGAACCGGGCCTGAGACTACCCGAGCGAATCGATTCATGAATATTGTCGAAATCGAGAACGTCACCAAGACCTTCGGCGAGTTCGTGGCTGTGGAC
>JADFMZ010000435.1 GCA_022563615.1 Planctomycetota bacterium | reverse complement strand
CAGCACCACGCCGATAATGCGATCGGCGTCGGTGGCCACCAGATACAGATCCCGAAACTGCGCGAGTTGGCGTTCAAACGATTCGGCGCCGTCACGCCCGTCCGCGCTGATTCCCAGCCCGCACGCGTTCCAAACAGCCAGAATGTGCGGGTAGTCCTCGGCCGTGGCGCTACGAATCTTCACCGATGCGATCTTGCTTGAAGTCGTTACGTCCACCGGTCACCCGCCTCGTAGTAAAGGTAAACGAACTGTGAGAAATCCCAAAGTGCATGGGCGACGATCGCCGGGACGATCGAGCGCCGCCAGATCGTCACCGCGCTGAAAACGAGCGATAGAACCGTAATCAATACAAGCGCTGCGGACGTCTGGTCCATCCCATGCAGCGACGTAAACACCGCCGTACTGACCACCACCGAAGCGGTCCAGCTTCCCAGGCCGCGTCGCAGACGGGTCATGAGAAAGCCGCGAAAGAGCAGCTCCTCATATACGCCAACAGTGATCGCCAACAACGCAAACAGGATTGGGTGCAACCGAGGCACCAACACCATGATGCGCTCCGCGTTCTCTTGCATCTGCCGCCCCAGCCCCGGCCAAAACCAGTAAAGGCTCATCATGGTCACCGCCGACAGCAACGCGGCCACCCCGGTTGTCGCCACGCCCAGCAAAACGTTCGCGCCAAGACGCGACCGCTCCAAACCGATCGACGCGCTCGTCTGGCCGCGACGCCTGAGGATGAACCAGAGGATCAGCACGGCGATGATGGCCCGCGCCGCGAGAGTCGGAATAAGCAAATCACGGGCGACGGCGGATTCCTGGCTCTCCAGGGCTTGCGGGTGGCCCCCGATCGGCGCCGTCGCGAATTTCCAAAGGGCAAGCTCGACCGTCAGGCTGAACAACATCAGCATCCCGACCATTAGGCCGATGTCGATCCAGGTGGATGGCCGGGAACTTTCGCGCAACAGCATGTCATGCGCCGTGGCGCGTTGGCTGGGCGGGTCGGGGATTCGAAGCGGGCGTGCAACCGGCACCTCCGCAGCGGCATCGAGCCGTGCGGCTACCTCTTCAGCACGAGTGGAGTTGTGACTTTCGTCCATGCAGCAGGCCGGGCGATCCGGCTTGGAACCTTTTCCCGTGGGTGTGGCCGTCATGCCCGAAGAGGTCGGCACGAGCTAGTCTTGGACTCAGCGGGCACTACGGTCTACTCGGACCCTCACGTACCCGCCAACGAGCCGGCCATGCGAGGGTTGTCAGCCGCCAGGGCCGCCTCTAGCGCTTCCCCGATGTTCGCCGGCGAATCGGTCACGGTGGCTCCAGCCGCCTTCAGCGCTTGAACTTTCGAGTCGGCCGTGCCCTCGCCCCCGCTGATGATCGCTCCGGCGTGTCCCATTCGTTTGCCCGGCGGGGCGGTTCGTCCGGCGATGAACGCCACGACCGGTTTGGTCACATGCCGCCCGAGGTAAGCGGCGGCGTCCTCCTCATCGGTACCGCCGATTTCACCGATCAGGACGATCCCATCCGTTTCATCGTCCTTTTCAAACCTTTCGAGCAGTTCGATAAAGTTGAGGCCCTTCACGGGGTCGCCGCCGATGCCCACGCACGTCGATTGGGCAATGCCCCGGGTGGTGCATTGCCACACAGCCTCATAGGTCAGCGTGCCGCTGCGGGAGATGATGCCCACGCTCTTGCACGTGCCGTCGGGCGGCTTGTGGATGTAGCCCGGCATGATCCCCACCTTGCACTGGCCCGGCGTGATAATTCCCGGGCAGTTCGGGCCGATCAGAAGGGTGCCTTTTTCATCGAGATAGTGTCGCACACGAACCATGTCCAGCGTGGGAACGCCTTCGGTGATCAGCACGACCAGCGAACAGCCCGCATCGGCGGCTTCCATCGTCGCGTCCGCCGCAAACGGCGCCGGGACAAAGATCATCGACACGTCGGCGCCGGTGGCCGACACCGCGTCATGACAGTTGTCGAACACCGGCAAGCCGTGCTCGGACTTCGTCCCGCGCTTGCCCGGCGAAACGCCGCCGACGATGTTCGTTCCGTACTCCAGGCAGCCGGCTGTATGGAACGCACCAGCCTTGCCCGTGATCCCCTGGCAGATCACCCGGGTCTCCCGATTGACGAGAATACTCATAACACCCGCCCATCCTTTCGGCGTTGGCGAACCGGATCGATCCGGCGTTTCGTGGCATCGGCGATTTTTCTCTCAATCAGAGCCGGAATCCGCGACGGCGGGAAGTATCGCAGCAAGCGTCGTTTCTGTCCACCCTGAGCCCAACCCATCGTGGAAGAAAAGGTGCCTGATCGTTTGGGTGACCTGAGCCGTAGGGTGCGTCCTAAGACGCACCTTTTTAGCGGCAAAACCGCCCAACCATCCGCGCCTCTCCTCACACACCCGTTCCCCTATTGGTGCGTCCGCGACGCACCCTACGCGGCTATCCCGAGTGGCACGGGTTTGTAACCCGTGCGTTTCACCGGTTGAAAACCGGTGCCACAAGGGTTAATGGGATTAGGTTCCTACCAGCTATAGTGCACGGTATAGCGGATCGTCACCTCGCCGTCCTTCGGGACCCGAACGGAAAAGTGAATCGTGCGTGAATCCATCTTCTCAAAATCGTGCGTCTTCTGCGT
>JADFMZ010000434.1 GCA_022563615.1 Planctomycetota bacterium | reverse complement strand
AAGAGTTACCTTATCGATATAGCGGGTGATGGACAGCAGCACTCGCCCGAAGATATTCGGCTGGGCATGTTCGAATCCGACAATTCCATCGCGGCCTTCATCGACGAAGCTTCCTATGGGATGGGTAACCGTTCACGGCATTTTGCCAAAGATGTGCTCGCGTGGAAGATACCTTGCCGTTCTTTGTGGCCGCCTTTCCGCCACTTGGTCGATATATCGCCTGTCATCGTAGCGTTTTGCGAGCAGACCCCAAGCGAAGGAGCGGCCGGTGGAACCGACCCGGGAGCAGGCTTATCGGCGACGGATTGCTGAACTGGAGGCTCAGGTGGCCACGCTGAAAGCCGAGGTCGCCCGGCTGGCGGAGCTGGTTGCCAAGCTTTCCAAGAATTCGTCGAATTCCTCCAAGCCTCCTTCGAGTGACATCGTCAAGCCACCGAAGCCGACATCTTCGAAGCAAGCGAACTCCAGGAAGAAGAAACGCAAGATCGGCGGCCAGCCGGGTCATGCGAAACACGAGCGTCCGCCCTTGTCTCGCGAAGAGATCGACGACGTGCGCGAGTATCGTTTGAACTGCTGTCCGGACTGCGGCGGTCGGGTCAGCGCTCGTCCGAAAGAGACGCGGGTTGTTCAGCAAGTCGAACTCATCGAGCGACCGATCGAGATCGTCGAGCACCGCGCCCAGGGCTGTTGGTGTCGGCGGTGTAAGAAGGTGGTTCATGCTTCGCTTCCGGCGACGGTTCAAAAAGGTGGATTGCTGGGGCCGGAATTGACCGCCCTGGTGGGTTACCTCAAGGGCGTCTGTCACGCCTCGTTCTCCACGATTCGCAAGTACTTTCGTGATGTGCTCAAGATTCCCATTTCGCGCGGGCAGTTGGCCAAGGTGATCGGGAAAGTCAGCGAAGCCTTGGGGCCGGCGTATGAAGAGCTTGGCACGCGCCTTCCGGAGGAGCCGCGGCTCAACGTGGATGAGACCGGCCACAAAAACAACGGGAAACCTCATTGGACGTGGTGTTTTCGGGCGGAGTGGTACACGCTGTTCAAGATTGATTCCTCGCGCAGTTCGGATGTGTTGATCGAAATGCTGGGGAGGGAGTTCAACGGCGTTCTGGGCTGCGACTACTTCTCGGCCTATCGCAAGTACATGCGGGAGTTCGGCGTCGAACTGCAGTTCTGCCTGGCTCATCTGATTCGCGAAGTGAAGTACCTGATCGGGCTGCCGCATGAGCGCACTCGGGTTTATGGAGAACGCCTGCTCGACGCACTGCGTCAGTTGTTTCGGGTCATTCACCGCCGGGAAACCATGACACCCAAGGGGTTTGGGCGGGCACTGGAAAAAGCCCGCACCGACGTGATGAACGCCGCCACCTGGGCGCCGCGGTGTTCGCCGGCCAAGAACCTGGCCCGGCGTTTTCGCCTCCACGGCGACGCCTACTTCCGCTTCATCACCACACCGGGCGTCGAACCGACCAACAATCTGGCGGAACAAGCCATACGCTTCGTGGTCATCGACCGCCGCATCACCCAAGGAACTCGTAGCGAGCGCGGGCAACGATGGTGCGAACGCATCTGGACTGCGATCGCCACATGCACCCAACAACAACGATCGGTGTTCGAATACCTACGCGAAGCCGTCAACGCTCACTTCCACGGTCAACCGATTCCCTCACTCCTCCCCGCCGGGCCGTGAACGGTTACGGATTTCTGATCTCCCTTCTTCATGTACTCGAACGTTCCCTCTGCCATCGTTGTCATGGTCATCGAGGCGTTGGTCGTACTCGAAGTCATCACGAGCTTCGCGGACATCGAGGAGAGCTTCTCCCATTGCTCGACGATTCTCTTTTGGACCGATTCCACCGTGTCGGCGGCGGTTGCCACAGAGGCCATCATCAGCACAAGACCCACGCCGACGAGGCGATAACAATTCATCATTCTCGCACCCTTCCCTTCTCGTTTACCTTGGACAGGTGACGCACCTGCCTGCGCCGTGGCCATGACGGCGGAATCATAAGCCCTTCAAACCCAATGGTAAAGGCAGACCGTCGAGCGGTTGCAGCGTTTCGAGGTCGCAAGGCCCAACGCTTAGGGCTCCACCATTCGACCTTGGATCTCCTCGTCTGTCGCCCTGACGTGATAGACGTCGTATCGAACGATCTTCCCGACGTGTCGGGCGTTGGGCTCGGGCGATAGCGCCGGCGCGTGTCGGTGCCGCTTGACGACGACCCGACGACGGGCTCTGCGATAGGCAATGTCAAAGAGGTCGCGGGCGTCGGCGTCGGGGCCGACCAGACGCCGGCAAATTCGCATCTCTTTGTTGGCGAGCCTCGCCCTCCTTCTGGGCGTGTACATGGGATCCAGGTAGACGACGTCGGGCCTGCCCTCGCCGGTCAGACGCTCGAGCACCTCGCGGGCATCGCCGACGACCAGTTCGATCCGATGAACAATGGCCCGCAGGCGATCATCGTAACTGCGAGCGGCTCTATCCAGACCGTCCCGGAGCAGCGCCGCCAGAACCCGCGAGCGCTCGACAGCCGTGACCTCGCACCCCAACGATGCAAGATGGAAGGCGTCTTGACCGAGCCCAGCCGTGGCATCCAAGACTGTTCTTGTTCCGGTGCGCAACCCTACAGACGCCGCGATT
>JADFMZ010000433.1 GCA_022563615.1 Planctomycetota bacterium | reverse complement strand
AACTTCTGGACATTATGGGTTTCGATTTCGATTTTGTTTCGGTCGGCGTGAAACGACCCGGTTGCCCAGGCGCCACCCATCTTGTCGCGGGCGGAATCGACGAATAACCACTGATCTTGATCGTCCACCGGCAAGGGAAGGATGAGTAACGACGCGGTATCCGCAACGGGTTGCGAATCGACTGACGGTTCGGCGACACTCGCATCGACCACAGGCGGCCTTTCAGCCGGATTGCCGGGTTGATGACATGCCGGCAGCGCCGCCGCCAGGAGGCCGCTCAGCGCCACGCAGGCCGCACGGAACCGCCGGCGCGCCCACCCGTTGCCAGCCTCTCGGCCAGGGTGTACCGTCCTGGAATGAACTCTCGCACGCACGGCATGAATCCCTTTCACGCGAAATCAGTGATCCGCTCCACCACGATACTCTCAGTCCGCCGGGGGAACAAGGTTGCCATCGGCGGCGACGGGCAGGTGTCGTTCGGCGAGACGACGATCAAGCACGACGCGCGAAAGATTCGCTCCTTAGCCGACGGCAAGGTGTTTTGCGGATTTGCCGGATCAGCCGCCGACGCCTTTGCCCTGCTCGAACGATTCGAGGGCAAGCTGGAGCAGTACAAGAATAACGTTCGCCGGGCGGCGATTGAACTAGCCAAGCTGTGGCGGACGGATCGGGCGCTGCGCCGCCTCGAATCGCTTCTGCTGGTCGTGTCGAAGGACGTCACCCTCATGATCGGCGGATCGGGGGATGTCATCGAGCCGACGGACGGCGTGATCGGCATCGGCTCAGGAGGAATGTACGCGGTGGCGGCAGCCCGGGCGCTGATCGCAAACACCGAGCTATCGCCCGAACCGATTGTCGAACAGGCTTTGCAAATTGCCGCCGACATCTGCGTCTACTCGAACCGGGAAATCCACGTCGAAACGTTGGCGTGAGGCCGCATTGATTCGCAGCTCCCGCTGACCCGAAGGCATTTTGGAAAAGACCAGCGCGAACGTCGAAGAATAACATGGTCCGCACGGCGGACCCTACTTGTCTCGGAACGGCAACGGCTCGCCAGGAAATGGGCAAAGATGATCTTTGCCCTACCCCTCCATGCCGCCTTTGATTCGATAGGCTTGGCGCACCCATTCGTCCGGCGTTTGCGTGTCGGGATGCAACTGGGAAGCGCGTTCCAGCCAACGTTCGGCGTCGGCGCGGCCGTCTCCCCAGGCCAGCAGAATCTCCAGCGCGTCGCGCTGAGCCTGCGAAAGGTCCGTCTGCGTTGAAGCACGCTCGCCCGACGGCGGCAGCGCCAGGTCTTGCATCTTTCCCTTGAGCGATGCGACCACCAGCTCAGCCGCCCGACGTCCGATGCCGGGCAGCATGGTCAGCGACTTCGTATCACCGGCTTCGATCCAGGTGGCGATCCGTCGCACCGGTTCCGCCAGTGCCTTGAGCGCCTTACGTGGACCGAAACCCTTCACGCTGACGAACCGCGAATAGAACAATCGGTCCTCTGGATGGAGAAACCCGAGCATTCGCGGAATGAGATGCCCGGAAGAAGGATTGCCCTCAAAAAACTCCGTCGTGTGCAGCGTGACGACGCGGCCACGATAAGAGGCCAACTCTCCGATGGAACAACGCGGGACAAGCACTTCTCGCGCCACTCCATCGTGCTCGATCACGACGGCGTCCTCCGCCACCTCGATCAGAGTCCCCGTCAAGCGAACGATCATTGCGCCGGCCCCGCCGTCAGCACGTTGGCCATCTCGGCTGCACAACACATCGCAATCGCCAAGGCGTCCGCCAGATCCGTGGGTTCCGGCAATTCGCCAAGTCCCAGCGTGGTTTGCACGGCCCGCTGCACCTGCAACTTCGAGGCATGACCGTTGCCCGTCAGATATCGCTTGACCCGCGTCGATGGATAGCTGCGCACCTCAATGGCAAGCCGCGCCGCCGCAAGTAGGATAACGCCGCGCGCGTGGCCCATCAGGATGGCTGTTCGGGGATGCTTGTAGTGCGCGAAGAGCTGCTCGACAGCTACGATGTCTGGTTTGCGTTCCATGAAAACCGAGCGGATGTCCTGATCCAGCGCCACCAGCCGGGCGGCGAGGGTGAGCTTTCGGTCGAAACGAAAAACGCCGGCGTCCAGGATAGCCAGCGAACGGCCGGCATCGAGAAGCGCATAGCCGGTCACATTCAATCCCGGATCAATTCCACACACAACCGCGTTCATACGGTGCAAACCATTCTGCGCTTTAGGAACCCATTCCATGAGCCTCCGTTGCGCCGCTCCTCAACCAACAAAACAGATCGGCTGCAATTGCCGGCCACGCGGTTGCGGATAGACTCCAACGGAGATTCCACACCTCAGAGTGCTCGGACAGACGTGCGATGTCAACCCCGACGCGTACAAGGCCTCCACGGGCAAAGCGAACTCCCGACCTCCATCCCGCCGGCAGACAATGGACCGGGCCGACTCGCCTGGAATCACTGCCGGAGGGAGTGGAATACTCAAAGACCGCTGCCCAGAAATTGAGCTTCGTTGGTCGTGCTAGGCTCTGTCTGAAAACACTGTTTGTTGCCGATATCCCTTTATAACGACAGGGAGGTCGGTCATCATGAAACGCCACGAACTCACGGACGAGCAATGGGCGTT
>JADFMZ010000102.1 GCA_022563615.1 Planctomycetota bacterium | reverse complement strand
TACCGCGGTAGCCAGTTTCTCGACACCGTTCCAAAGCCCCTGCCGCGCCTGCTGCTCATAGGCCAATTGCTTGACCGCCATGTTCGCATTCTCCTCACGTTTTCCACTACGGTTACCGCAGCGGGGCCAATTGCGTTGCCGCAGAGCCCGCTGCGCAAACGATTCAGGTGTAAACCACCCGTCGCTCCACCACTTCAAGCAAGGCCCGGACCAAACAGTTCATCCGCCAGTATGGGTGCTAACTACTTGCTTGACAACGGTTTGGAACGTCTCGACAGAACCAGTCCCCACGGAAGCCTCTGCCGCTTTGGCAGGCCACAAGCCGTTCGATCCCGTGAAGTGCCAATTTGACAGCTAAGAATGTACGCGTTGGCGACCCCGGCATCCGGCGCGGCCGCGCTCCCCAGGACGAGTGACGACGGACACATACCACCTTGCCAGAATCAAACATGCAAGCAGAGTAGGCCTACACAGATGCTCCAAAATGTTGGCATGTCAGTGTCCCTGGTGTTGTAGGTGTGCTAAAATGAAGGCGGCCAGGCTCGTTCCTAACTGGCTGCCTCGCTATGCCGGGCCGAGGCGCTGCCTGCGGAGAGGCCCAGGAGGCCTACGCGTAGACGGCCTCGACGATTCTTCGCGTCGATGGAACGGCTTGTGGAGATCAGCGTGAATCCTTCCCGATCGTTGCTACGTGCTAGTGCGGCCCTGGCATTCGGAATCGTCGTCTCGTTACCGCATCCGGCCCCGGCCGGGCCGAATCTCATGGCGATCGGCGACTACCGCGACGTGCCTTTCAAACGTGCGAAGGGCCGCGACAGCCTGAGCGGCAACGAAATCATCTTTGAATTTGACGATCCAGCCTTGGATTTTGGCCGGGTTGTGGTCCGATCTGGACAGCCGAATTCGCTGGTGCGCCGCGACCTCTTCGTCGGATTCAATGGAAATTCCCTCATCGTAGACACTCAGGGGAACAGCGGAGGCGGCACCGTTCAGATCCAGGAGGCGGAGATCTGGCTGAGGATTAAGGGGCGCATTCGATCCGGGCAAAGCTACGAGTGGGAGTTTGAAGGCGGCAACAGTCAAGACAACCGTGACGGGATACCCGCGATACTTCCGATGTTCTGGGCCGACGGCAAACAAATCGGCGCGGAAGTCACGATTACCGAGCCGGAACGGCCTGGAGACGGTCGCATTCAACGGCTCTTGCTGCCGCATGGCGTCGTAACCGTCGATTCCTTCCTGCACCAGACCGGCGCCGCCTGGGTCGTTCTGATACCGAGCTCTCTTGGAAATTCCTTCGCCATCAGTCGGTTCTCGTTTCGTGAAGTCGAATCCGAACCGGCTTCGGACCGAACCTCGAAGATGCCGGTCCCGGTTCGCTACGTCCCCATCAAGAGCGTGCTTGAGGACAAGATCGCGCGGGCGCTGGACCGAGGGGCCGAGGCGCTCAAGAGCAACAAGACATCGCAGCATTTCTGGGACGAAGGCAATCTTGAGGCCAACATCGTGGCGACTGCCGCTGCGGCCGCCGCTCTGGCTGAACTGGGAGCAGAATCGGAAGAGTTCCAACCGGCCTTGAAATGGCTTGCTCAGCAGAAACCTGCGGGGAATCAGGCGTGGGGCGTGTCGACCGTTGCCGCCCGGCTGTACGCCCTGGCGCGACACGGAGACCTGAAAGAATTCGCACCGGTGATTCACGGCGATGTGCAGTTTCTCACCGACGCCCAGGGAGACGAAGGGGGATGGTCGGCCAATGCTGCGACTCGTTCTGATCGGGGTCCGCCGGCGGCTCCCGAGCACGACCTTTCCTTCAAGGCCTTGTTGGCCTTGCGCGAGGCCCGGTTTGCCGGTGCGGAAGTGGATCGACAGGTGTGGCGGCACACCCTGCAGTATTGGACCCAAGCCCAGGCCTACGACGGCGGGTTCCGCGAAAAGCTGGCGCGTTTTGGCGGGATCGGGCAGGCCACCACCACGACCTATACGGCGATGGGTGCGGCCGGGTTGATCGCCGCGCTGGACATGGCCTCGGGGATGGGCGGCCGAAAATGCACCAGCTACCTGGCCGGCACCCAGCAGCTTCGCGCGATCGAGCGAGCGCTGAGTTGGCTTGATGCCAATTACAAAGAGCGGTTTCGCAACATGGGCTCGTTGGTGGTCCGGAGCGATCCTTATGCCCAAGCCGAAAACCTGTTGTGGCTGGGAACCATCTCGGGGCTGTCCCGTTTCAATGACAAGGACCATTTCGTCGAGTCCGCCGATGAGCTGCTGACTCATTATGACGAAGCCACGGGGATGTTTGGAGTTCGTGGGCCGGACGGGAAATGGGCGGAAGCGCCCTCGATCCGGCGAACGGCCGACGCCCTGATGATTCTGGGCACCGGCGCCTCACCGACGGTTTGTCAACGGATCCTGGTCGGAGATGATGACAAGCAGCGGGCCCAACACAGTGGCGACGTCCAACACCTGGTGCGTTACCTGGCGGGCCGGCGCGGACGTCAATTCAACTGGCGACGTACCACCATCGATCGACCCGTACGGGAACTGGTCAAGACGCCGATTCTCCTGCTCAAGATCGTTGGGCCGTTCGATTGGTCTGACCGGCAGTGGGGCAAGATTCGTGAGTACAGCCTGGCCGGCGGATCCGTGGTCATCGACCTGACCAAGGATGATCCAGCCGTTCGCGACGCCGTCGTCGCGGCGTTGGGGCGAACCTTTCCGGAATACGCCTTGAGGGCCCTTCCGAACAACCACCCGTTGTTTTCGATCGAGGACAAGATCGCCTCACCGCCGGTCGTGCAGGCGATCGGTAACGGCTTGCGCGACTTCATTTTCCTGCCCGAGGAGAGCTGGTCGTGTCAATACCAACTCTACCGGGTGGATGAACACAAGGCCGCCTTCCAATTCATCGACAACCTGTTGAGTTATGCCACAGACGGCACTCCGCTTCGGAGCGGGTTCGCGTCCAGCACCTACGCGACCGCTTCCGTTCCGGCTCAAATGATGACGGCGATCCATGTGGAAGTCGGCGGCGCCACGGTCGCCTACCCCAATCTCATCGATACGATGGACCGGCTGATGCAGGCGAATTACCGCCTCGGCGTCACTAACGTAGAGAAGATGGCCGACGCGGACGTGGTTTGGATCAGCGTCGGCGGCGAAGGTTCGCCGCCCGAGGCCTTGAAGCGACAATTGTTGGCCGCCATTCAGGGCGGCAGTTTTGTTTTTGCCGACGTGCTGCGCGGAAACGAAGACTGGGATGAGAACTTTCGCGCTCTGATGAACGGGCTGGACCCGGGCATCACCCTGGACAAGCTTCCCCGCAGCGACGAGGTTTTCACCGGACAGATTCCAGGAACGCAGGGTTTCGACGTCGTTGAGGTCGAACTGCGAAAGCCGCTCCACACGCGCTTTTCCACGAGGGGCCGAGCGGATCTTTACCGGATCGGCTACCAAGGCCGGCCCGTCGGGGTGTACAGCGCCCATGATATCGGCTCGGGGATCGGCTACCACCATTACCCCAATTGCAGAGGAGTCATGCCCGAACCCGCGAGGCAGATCGCCATGAACGTATTTCTAACGGCCTACCGCTTGACGAAAAGTGAGCAATCCCAGCAGCGCGCCGCCACAGATGGAGGAGGATAATGCTGGGCAAAGCGCTGGCACTGTTGATGTCGCTGACGACCGGCGCCGCTTGGGCGGAAACGGTCATCCTGAAAGATGGCACATTCGTCGAGGGCCGCATCACGCTCAAGACCAGTCGTTCCATCCGTATTGAGACGCGGTTCGGTACGCGCACGTTCGCCCTGCGGGAGGTCGATCAAATCATCGAAGACCTGGAGGCGTCCGGCCTCGATGCGTCTACCGGTTTCGAGGAGTTGCCCGCTCCGCTCAAGGCGGTGTTGAATGCCCAGGCCGATTATAAGCTCAAGAACTATCAGCGCGCCTTGGCCCGCCTCGAGCCCTTTCGCAACGAGAGCAACAAGGCCATTCGTATCCAGATCGACTGGTTGGTCATCGAAATCTTTGAGCGGCTCGGGCGGTGGGAGGCCGTCCATCGTCTGTTGAAAGAAAAACAGGAACGGGGCACGCCGCGCGAGCGCATTCGCGCCAAGGCTCATCTGGACCTTTTCAAGTCCAATCCGGAATACGACCTCCGCTATGTCGGCGAGAAGCACGCCCGTAACTTCATCCGAAACGACCGTGTCATGCTTCAGGTCCGCGAGCGGGGATCGTTGCAGAACGTGGAGGTCATGCGTCTGGCGCTCGAGGAGTACTGCGAGCAATTGCTCGTCAAGGATGAGCTCAGCGTGAAGGCGTTCACCGATCGACTCGACGTCGACAAGACCTATGCAATCATCAAGGAACTGCCGGCCGGCGCGCGCTTGGCCGATCGGCTTGGGTACATGGAAGATCTCAAAAAAGCGGAAGCATCCGTTTACAAGGCGCAGTCGATTCTGGGGGACTACGGCGTGGCCTTCGAGGCCGATCTAGCCCGGGCCGAGTTGGCTCATCTCCTTAGCGTACTGGAGCGCGTTGAGACTGAAATCCTCGAATTGAGTCCGGAGAGCTTCACGCCGGCCTCCGAAGCCCGAACCGGGCGGCTCACGCCTCAGGGTCGAAAGGCCTGGCGGGAGCGCTGCAACGAATTCCTGGCGGCCGTTCGTCCGTTCATGGCGCTGATCGACTACATGAAGGACAAGGCTCAACGACATCCCAGGAGACTGCTCGAAGTCTACAAGCTCCTGATGGACAACCATGAACGTTACGATCAGATGATTAAAGCGGTAAAACGTGCAAGGAACCGAACTCATGTCTAGGCGCTCTGACAGAATGAACTTTCAAACGGCCAAGACATCCGACAGGATCGCGCGGGCTCAAACCCTCGGCTCGGTTTGGTTCGAGCGCCTTGGAACCCGGCTGGCCCTGGTTCTGTTGGCTGTGTGGTTTCCGGGCGTCGCTCATGCTTTGAACCTTGACGACGCCCGATCGCTGATGGCCAAAGGTCAATGGGATGAGGTTATCCGCCAGTTGACCCAGGAAACCGAACAGAACCCCGCACACGAGGCCGCCCGCATCCTGTTGGCTCAGGCCTGCGAAAAGGCGGATCGGCTCGACGAGGCGCTAGCCGCTTGGAACGATTTGATCGCTTTGTCCAACCACGAAGAGCGATTGCATCAGGCTCGCGTGTCGATCAGCCGCATCCGGCGCCGGCAGCTCGATCAAGCCGATGTTTCGGACACTCCACATGCCGAGGATCCTTTCAAGATTCCGATGCCAGATATCCAGTGGGACGGGTTGGAAGTCATCGAAGACACCAAGTATTTGCCGGCGATCCTGCCGCCCCCGCTGGACTTTGAGGTTCCGCCGTTCGTCGAGGAAACGGAGCATTTCACGGTCTACAGCACGAACGAACGGCTCTCGAAGGTCATCGGGGAGCGAGCGGAGATTTACCTGGAGTTCATGATTGACAAACTTTTCGGGGGTCGTTCGTGGGCGGCGCGGTTTCCCATCCTGGTGTACAGCTCGCTCGACGACTATCAGCAGCATGGCGGGCCCAGCGGCAGCGGCGGTGTCACCATGGGCCACGTTACCGGCAAGACCCAAGCGATTTTGATTTTCCAACTGACACCCCAGTTTGATCGCGGGGCGTCGCGGCGATCAAGCACCTCTGACAAGGGGATTTGGAAGTACGGAATCGAAAGCGTCCTGCCGCACGAGCTGACGCACGCGGTGATCAACGAGTTTTTCGGCGGACAGGAGACGCCGCGCTGGCTGCACGAGGCCGTCGCCGGACGGTTCGAACAAACCCGCGATCACTACGGTGAGGCGGCTCGCCTGGCACGAAAGGTGGTCGCGGGCGAGTACTTCCGCATACAGGATCTGTTCGAGCAGGAAACCTATCCGAAGCGCGTGGGCCTGTTCTATGAGCAGGCGGCGGCTGTCGTGCCCTACCTGTTTGAGGCCGGCCCTGAGGCGATGCATGTCTTTCTCAGCGAACTTCGCGCCGGAAACGGGCATGATGCGGCCTGTGCTGCGGCGCTGGGAATCCCCAAGGAAAACGCCGTGGAGGAGTTCGAGCGGCGCTGGGTCGAGTGGATGAGGATGCGGTATCTAAAGGATTTGGACAACGAGGGCGACGACACGATCATCTCCAAGGCCCAGACCAGCACCCACAAAATCTTCCTTCCCTGGGTCAACGAGATCGATACCGTTGATCAGATTGACCATTGGCGCGAGATCCGGTTGGACTCTTTGGACGCTTTCAATACGGTTGGCGCCTCAAACGAGGAATGGTCGGCCGAAGGAAACATCCTCCGGTACACGATGTCAGGTCGCGGTGAGCCGAACCTGTTGGGCATCCGCATGAACGAAACCGCTCCGGTTGCGTTGACCTTTGACTTCAAGTTCCTCGGGGCTCCGGCTGATGAGCGCCGGCTCTTTGGCCTCGTTCAGCTTGACGCCGACGGTTCGGACACGCGAACTCGCGTGCTGGCGTCGTTTCGCGACAACTCGACGCACAAAATCGTTTGCGTTTGGTCGGACGACCTAAGCCTCTATGTTGACGGCGTGTGTACGGGTCGCTATCCGGCCACGCAAATCAGTGGCGACGCTCGAGACATCGATTACCCTCTGGGGCTCATCGCGTACGGGTCTGTGGAGATTCAAAACTTGCGCGTGGCGCGCATCAAGGCATTCTCAGACAAGCCGGTATTGGCTCAGGCCGACGGCAGCGACAACCCTCAGTCGTCAGGAACGCGGCCCGGCGCGCGCCGCCGTCGCCGAAGTCCGTAGACGGCGACGTTGTCTTCGGGATTTGTCGTCTGATACGCGGATCGGCAGACGTCGCCACAATGCCAACCCGTAACACTCCACGCACATATTCATGTGCGGCTGTATTTGAATCCCAAGTCACCTTTCATATCTGCCTGGGATTTCCGTATCCGGTACACTACAGCCTGCAGGAGGGATACAATAATTGAAGATATATCGTCTTGCTCGGCGGCAGGCGCTGCTCGATGTGGAACCGGTGGCCTGTGAATAGCCTGCGCGTGCCTTTTCCCGGAAGTGGCAGAGTTGCCCGGCGAAAAAGTGGGTCAAAGTTTTGCAAGAGTTTGTCCTAATTCTGCTTGCATTGAGGAGCCTGAGTCGGGTAAGCTGAGATAAGGTTTACCGGACTGCGTCCGGTGTGCGAAAAAGGGGGACCGGATTGTTGCGGTTTGCCGGCCTGGGAGTTGAGGTGTTTGCTGGGAGGCCATGCCTGACTCATTCGCGACTGTTACCAACGCGGTGGGTACCGCTTGGTGCGGCGTGAAGCCTACGGAGAAGGGCTACGACACAGAATGTGATTGAGGCCTGCGTGGGGCGCATGCCGCCTGTGCCGTGGTTTCTCGCGTTTGCTGGGGTATCCCCAATTACGGGATGTGCTTTTGGGGCTATCATCGCGTTGCCGCGTGACTGTTTGCCAACCCGGCAGACTGAAACGCCATGACGGAAAGATGGCTGCCGTGGTCTCTATACAGGTACGACTCGACTGACTGATACGGAGGTTAGAGCGGCTGCTGTACGCATGGAGGATCTGTGCGACGTAGGCCTGCCGCCGACCAGTGGTTTCGGGGGAGTTTTCCCAACAGGAGGAATCGAATTATGAAGTCTGTGAAGAATCTTGCTCGACTCAAGCCGGTCGCCGCGCTGCTGGCGATGGGTGTGTTGGCGTTCAGCCTTTCACTGGAAGGGGCGCCTGCGCCGACGCGCAAAGGAAGCGATCGAACGTTGCGCACCGCGCAGCCGCCGCAAGCCAAAACGCCGGAGGTTCGTTCCAAGGCGTCGCAGTTCATCGGGCTGGACACGAACGCCGGCCTCTCGTCCATGTTGGTGGATCAGAACCGGAACGCCGCTTCTACTATCCTGGCGGACGAAACGCTGCTCTACGGCAACGTGTCGCCGTTTTCGGGGCAGCTTCCAATCGCCAAGCCGATTGTTGTGAACCCCTACGACGACGAGCCGTCTCGCATGCGCGCTCGCGGCGAGCTGATCGGCCCCTATCGGCCCCAGCGTTTTGGCGCCATAGCATCGGGTGGGGGCTGTTCGTTCGACGTGGAGTGTGACGATTGCGATCCCTGCACGCTGGACGTTTGCGAGATCGAAGGCGGGGCCGCGCCCGGAAGCGGCAAGTGCACCAACGCCCCCATCGCCAACGGCCTCGTCGGCGATTGCTCGGACGGGCTGTTCTGCAACCGCGTTGAGACCTGCCAAAGCGGTGTGTGTGAAACTCCGGGCAACGGATCGGTTGGGGGTCCGAGTTGCACCACCGGCGAAGTCTGCGACGAGTTCGAGAACGAATGTGCCGAGGCCTGCACCTCCGATGCCAGTTGCGACGATTTGGTCGCCTGCAACGGTGTGGAGCTATGCTGTCTGGGTGGAACGCTCACCGGCGGCGGAAGCTGCCCTGTAAACGGCGTTTGCCATCCTTCGATCAACCCCTGCGGAGCCGGCGCGGACTGCTCGGAATTGGTCTGCGGCGGTGACGCCAATCCGAGTGGCCGCCCCTGCGAAACTGACGCCATCTGTCCCGATGGCGAAACCTGTGACTTCCCCGGTCCCGGTTGTTTCCGCGGCCGATGCTGCACCGAAGCGGACCCCTTCGACGAGAATTGCCTCACCGTGAACGGAACCACGCAAAGCGACTGCACTGGGGACTGGTATGCGACCGATCCCGGCAATGCGAGCGATACGACGGGCACCTGTAACCTGGCCGGCCATCAGTGTCCCGTGTGTGGGGGCGGAATCGGTCCCAATGGCGATTTCGACTTTGACGAGATCACCCTGGCTTCGGATTCGGTTTGCAAGAATGCGAACGGCGAGGGTGTGTTCCGCCTGGGCGACGACTATGAAATGGTCGGGCTTCCGGACGGGTTCGTGCAATTGGAGGGAATGCGCTGGGTAGGCGGCGTCGAGCTTCGAGTTCCGTTTGCGGAACGGGTGGTCTTCGAGTTCTACGACGAGGACCAGAATTTCATTGAAGATATATTCTTCGTATCCGGGGCGGCCAACGCCGTTCGAACGCTCATCTTCGACCCGCCGCTGGACCTTCCCACCAAGGGCTATATCGTAGCGGGCGTGGCCAACAAGTTCTCTCCGA
>JADFMZ010000432.1 GCA_022563615.1 Planctomycetota bacterium | reverse complement strand
TGTATGCCGCTTGCCCTGCCACTGCATGTTCGGTTACACCTAGTTTGCTGGCAAGGTCTCTCCGCGATGCGTGCGTATGAGAATAATCACGTCGGATTATCGACCTTTCTTCCTCTGTCCATCGATGGTTAGTCCTTGCAATGCCAACTACCATCATTCCCTCCAACTGCTGCGCTTCGTAGCGTGGCTGATTCTCGGTGCCTCAGTATACCGTACCGCAAACGTCATCGCCAAGGCGTCGGCTTCATCCGGGGAGTGCCAACTAGACCGCGCCCCACTCTCATTGGGCCGCATGTCCTCTTTGCTCTGCACCTTCAGCCGCCTATCGTGCATGATAGTGTACTGCCGTGTGGCGACCTGGGAGATCAACGCCTGGTCATGTTCGATGTCCAGGTCGGCCTCTTTGAATGCCTTGCCCATCAGCATCCAGCACTCGGTAACGGCGTTGTAGTAGTGCTGGGCATCACGGGCCTTGCCGCCGCCTGTAAATGCAATGACCCGGGCCCGAACGCCCGCCTGACCAGCACCATTGATCTGGCCCCGACGATTGTCGAATTGGCCGGGTGTGATGTCGAGAACGGCGAAATGGACGGTATTTCCCTGTTGGATCGCACCCGGCAGCACGAGTTCGTCGTGAACCAGCGCTGGATGAATCGCCGAGGGGAGCTCGACCTGGTCAAGAGCAAGTACCCACACGCGAACTGGGATTGGTACGACCTCGGGCACGTCATCGCCCTGCGCGATGAACGATACAAATACGTCTGGACGGCCCGAGGTTCGCAGTTTCTATTTGATATGGTCAGCGATCCTCAAGAACAGCACGATCTTGCGGGCCAAAACGGAACGGATCTCGTGCGCTTCGAGCGCAAGCTCAAGCACTGGCTCGACAATCTCGTGGTGCGTGAGGGATTGGATGAAGAACTCCTTCGTCCCAACCGCCGCGCCCTGGATCCCTGACCCCTTCCGCATGGAGCCGAAATTATCATGACTTCTGGTCGGTCGCCATCCAACGGTCGCGCCCCCCTGCGTGTGCTCCTATCGCTTCCGGACAAGCGGGTTCGCGGCGGACCGCCGTCGCACCTGTACCTACTGCACGATTCACTTAAGGAATTGGGCGTTGACGTTCGCAAATTCATCTACGGCGGTCGGACCCACGACGAGAGCGCGTTGCGCAAAGCCATGGGGCGCTTGTTGGACTTGGCCCGCTTCCCGTTTCTGATCGCAAAGCACCGACCCGGCATCGTTCAGTTCAATTCCGCTTTTGATCGCAAGGGCGTGATGCGAGACGTGTTCTTCATCCCCGTCGCCAGAGCGCTGGGCCGGACCGTCATCACGAAGTTCCACGGCAGCGACCTGAAGTTGCTCGCAACCCAAAGCGCTTTGTGGCGCCTATTGACCTGGATCGTCGTGCGTGGCTCGCACACCGTATGCGTGCTGTCTCATCAGGAGGCGCGAGCGTTTTCGCAGCGGTTTCCCAGGCAGCGCCTGTCGGTGGTCAAAAATGCGCTCGACTTTTCGCGTTACGCCCGGCGCGACGATTTTCGGCGCCGATACGGCGTGCCGGCCGACAAACCGCTGTTGCTGTTTGTTGCGAGGTTTATTCCCGCCAAGGGCCTTACGGAGGTTCTTCAGGCGTTGCCGATCATCCGGCGCCGCCACGACGTGCACGTTCTATTGGTCGGCGACGGACCCTCACGCGGGGAAAGTCAGGATTTGTGCCGGCAACTCTCGATTGAACCTTACGTTACCTATACGGGGTATATCCCGGAGGACGAAACCGTCGGCGCCTACCTCGCATCGGACATACTCGTCTTTCCATCCTATCATGAGGAGGGGATGCCGATGGTGATCTGGCATTCGCTGGCGTGCGGGTTGCCGATCATCACGACGCGCATTCGTGCCGCCGCCGATTGGCTTGAGGAAGGGCGTCACGGCCTGTTTGTGCCGCCGCGCGACGCCGAAGAACTGGCCCGGGTTGTCGTCAAACTGTTGGACGATGCTGAGCTACGAACACAAATGGGGCGCAACGGCCCCATCCTGGCGCGACAGTTCGAGCGGTCGCTGGTCGCCCGTGAATACCTGTCGCTTTACGAATCGATGAGTCGTAGAGAGTCGTCTGGGACTGAGGCCGAGACCGGGGCTGTGGTATGACCCAGAGGGTGGCCATCGCGACAAACTGCAGCGGCTACCCGGTTCATCCACCCTATTCACCGGGCGACGCGTATCCAGAATGTCAACCGTTTGGCGCTCCGCGAAATGGAAGCAGCAACGACGCTTATGGCGCGGTTCGGCTTGCATTGCAGCTACTCGGTCTGGATGAGCGCCACGCGGGCGGGCCGGACTGGAACCCGTTGCGACGCATCGTGCATCCCGGCGACACCGTAGTGCTGAAACCGAACTTCGTTCGCAACTTCCGCGAGAACAGTCCCGATCATGCGGATTGTTTGATCACCCACGGCTCGGTCATCCGGGCGGTGCTGGACTATGTCTACCTTGCCCTTGACGGCCGTGGCCGGATCATCATCGCCGACGCCCCCCACAACGACGCCGAATTCGACGCCATTCGGGCCATCGCCGGACTGGATGAGATTTGCGAGGACTATCGCCGTCACCGGGACTTTGATATTGAGATCTATGACCTGCGGCCAGAGCAGGCGCAC
>JADFMZ010000101.1 GCA_022563615.1 Planctomycetota bacterium | reverse complement strand
TGACCTTAGGATCAATATTGACAATTCCTAACATTACAGAGTGTACCCGCCTGATGAAATTGGCTCGACGGGAAAAGGTTCCGGGGCCGCACCCGCTACGACGGGCATCCGGACGATTCCGCTGCTTTGCGAAACCCCAGGACACACCGGCACCGTTGGAGCCTTTATCGGCCATTGACTTTCCGGGAATGAGCCGAATCAGCAGTATCGCCCCTATGATGCCGGGCACTCAGGGCTACACGCGAAACCTGCCTCATGTGCGGCGAACACCTTACGGAGAAGGCCTCAAGCGAGAGCAACAGGGCGCCAAGATAATCGCCCCGGAAGCAAGCAGTCGGTCATCAGCAACCGCACTTAGGAACCCGGCTGCTCCGCGGGTTCGTGAAGCAGGTTCAGGAACTGGCTCTCCGTCGAAAGCAGCAGCCGCGTGCCCGTTCCCAGCGTTTTCTTGTACGCCTCCAACTGCCTCAGAAACTTGTAGAACTCCACCGACTTCCCGAATGCCTTCGCGGTAATCTCAATCACCTTCGCGTCGGCCGCGCCGCGGATCTCCGCCGCGCGTTTTTCCCTTTCTCCCTCGATCTTATCAAGCTCCTTGCGCGTCTGGCCGATGATCCTGTTTCTTTGCTCCTGGGCCTCGGACTCGAACAGGCTCGCAATCCTCATCCGTTCCGATCGCATCCGCTCGTAGACTTTCTCCCGCACGGATTGGATGTAGTTGATCCGTTTGATATGGACATCCGCCAGCTCCATGCCGTAGGTTTCCCGAAGGCCCTTACTGGCAATCGCCAAGATGTCCTTTTCGATCTGTCGCCGTCCCGTCGTGACTCGCTCGCGCCGGGAGGCCCAGTCCTGCTCCAATTCCTTGCTTTCATACACCAGCGGATCGTCGGTGGTCCGTACCGTGTCGATCAGGTTGTTCCTTGCAATCACCCCGCGAACCGCGGAGTCGACCGACTCATCCAGCCTCTGCTGACCGTTTCGCACCGTACCCACCGCCTGATAGAACTTCATCGGATCGACGATTCGCCATCGAGCCCACACGTCGATGAAAATGCGCCGCTTGTCTTTGGTGGGCATGTTCGTGGGATCCCCGTCCCAGGGTAGCAGGCGCTTTTCGAGCCGGTTCACCTCCTGAATGAACGGAATCTTCCAGTACGCCCCGGCCTCCGTCACCGCCTTGATCGGATCGCCGAACTCGGTGATGACCGCCTGTTGCCCCTCTGGAATCACGTAGATCGCGGAGGATCCCGTGATGAGCGCCAGGACCACCAACAACAGAACAACCGCCCATCCAATCTTCATCGATTGCCTCCCTTCCGAGCGCGCTGCCGGGCTCCATCCGGCGCCGACATGGTTTCACCAAAACCGAGCTGCAACAACGGCAGCATTCCTCTGATCGATTCATCAATGATGATCTTTTCGTCCACGTTCATCAGGATCTCCTCCATCGCCTCCAGGTACAATCGTATCCTGGTGATCTCGGGCGCCTTCTCATATTCTTCCAACTTGGCAAGAAAGGCGTTGGTTCGCCCTTCGGCCTCCATGACCACACGCAGCGCGTAACCTTCCGCTTCGGCGATCGCCCGGTCTTTCTGGCCCCGGGCCGCGGGGATCAAACGGTTGCGCTCACCCTTGGCTTCGTTCACTACCCTTTCCTTGCTTTGCTTGGCCCGGTTGACCGCGTCAAATGCGTCTTTCACGGGATCCGGCGGTGTGGCCGACTGAAGCTTGACCGCCACGATCTTGATTCCGGACTCAAAGCCGTCCAGCGTCGCCTGCATGGATTCCTTGGCCTCGGCGGCGATCTGCTCCCGGCCGATGGTAATCACGGAATCCACGCTCACGTCGCCGATGATCTGTCGCATGACCGCTTCCGAAACGTCGCGAATCAGATCCCGGGCATTGGTCGCGGCGTCCGTCCACGACTCTCCGCCGATATTGAATAGATAGTCCTCCGGCGTCTCGATGCGGTATTGCACGACCCATTCCACGTGAGCGAGGTTCAAGTCTGCTGTGAGCATCCGCGCGAGCGTCCTGTGGTCGTCCGAGCTCGGTGCGAACTGCGTTCGCCGTCCGGGCGCCATGGTCCGGTACCCGAACTCCAACGCCTGAACCTTCGCCACCGGCACCGTGTAGGCGACGTCGATCGGCCAGGGCAACTTAAAATGAAGCCCCGGCTGCGTCTTCTGTACGAACTTGCCCAGGCGGAGAACGACGCCGTTGCTGTCCGCTTCGACCTTGTAAAGCATGGAGTTCGCACCCCATAACAGCACCAGAAGCACAGCACCAGCTATGATTTGTTTGCTGTACTGCCGCCAGTAGTGCCTTAATACGAGTTCAATATTGACCGTCTCTTGATTCACGCCTATCTCCTTACCATGTTTCTGCTCGATCTGCGCGGGCCAGCGATTGAGCCCTGGAATCATAACCGTTGCAAATTGATTAGCCAGCCTGCTATGGTCCAAGTCCACAACAATCCAATCTCGACCGAGATCGCTTGTGCCTCAGCTTGGGACCGCAAGCGCTAACTCTGAGGCTCATCTTGCTTGGGACTCCGATTCCTTGTTTTCAGACCGGAAATCAAGATGTGATTCGCCTGGGGACGTTTTCCCGCTTTGCAATCAGGGTTTGCAGAAATGGGGGTTTCAAGTAGAATACCCCAAACCCGTTTCGGCCCAGCAAAGTTGAGAGGATCGCGGTCACGGCCGAGGAGGGCTCCTGCAGTCGGGGCTGGCGTCAAGGATGAGGCCGGGGTCCACGACCTTAGGATCAAGAAACCAGGGCGTGATACGGCTCCCAAGCCTCGCGCGCTTGAAAGGATGGAACGATTATGGAACTACCGCGTCGAACGCGAGGCGATGAGCTGCTTCCCCCCGGCCAACTGATCAATCTCCGCAAACGCCTTCGCCCTTTAGCGGCCAAGCACGATATTACCACCGTAATTGCCTGCGCTTTTGACCATCGCACGCGCATGCTTCCATTCATCTATGCCGCCCGCAAGATGGTGCCGGCCGGCGTGCGGGCCATCGGGTCGGCCATGGTAGACGCGGGGTTTGAGAAAACCCGCATCGTCCTGCAGCAGTGGAATCCGAATTTTCGCCCGTCGATGATGCGCCTGGACGGGAGGATCCCGGACCTGTTCATGGTGTCCAGCATGCAGATCCATTCCGCCCGCTGCGTGGAGCTCATCAAGGACGCCTGCCGGATCGACGCGGCGCATCGGCCTCTCATCATCGCCGGTGGGCCCAAGACGATTTATGAGCCGTGGGATGTCTTCAGCGCCGATCCCGGCGACCGTTGGGCGGCCGACATAGCCATTACCGGAGAAGAATTCGTCCTGCTCAGCCTGCTCGAAGTCCTGCTGTCGATTCGGAGTGAGAATGAAACGATGCGAAAAACGTTCATTCGAGCCCGTGACAGCGGCATGCTCGACGACATTCCGGGCCTGGTCTACGCCCGAACGGATGAGGACGGGGTGGCTGAGGAACTCGTGGACACGGGCATTCAGCGCCTACTCGGAGATTTGGATGAGCTTCCGCATCCTGTGCTGGGGTACAGACTGATGGAGCGCCCGAGTACCGGGCCGCGCTTGGCTTCGCGGGCCGTTGGGCCGGGCGAAATCGGCAAGTTAAGCCCCATCGGGTCGCTGGTCATGACCTTCGGCTGCAAGTTCGCCTGCTCCTACTGCCCCATTCCCGCGTACAACCAGCGCCAGCATCGGCTAAAGAGCGGCGCGCGCATCGTTGACGAAATGAGCCGGCTCCAGCAGGAGTATGGGATTCGACGGTTCTTCAGCGCCGACGACAATTTCTTCAACTATCGCAAGAGGACCATGGAAATCGTCGAGACCATGGCTCGCGCCCAGATCGACGGACAGGCTTTCGAAAAGAAAGTCCGTTGGGGTACGGAGGCGACCATTCATGACACACTCGTCCTGCGAGACGACCTAAGGATGGTTCGGGCCTCGGGGCTCATCGCTCTATGGCTGGGCGTGGAGGACATGACCGCCAGCCTGGTCAGGAAGGGCCAGAGCGTAAACAACACGGTCGAGGCGTTCCAGTTGCTCCGGCGCAACGGAATCGCGCCGATGCCCATGATGATGCACCATGATACGCAGCCGCTCTATACGCGGGGCAGTCCCTACGGGCTGCTCAATCAAACGGCGATACTGCGCAAAGCGGGAGCGCTGACGTTTCAGGTTTTGATGATCTCGCCCGCAACGGGTTCGACGTTGTACGCCGGCGCCTACAGCGAGGGGATGGCCATCGACAGCATCGGGGGACGTACGGTCGAGCCGCGAATGATGGACGGCAACTTTGTCGTCGCCACCCACGCCAAACATCCCTGGAAAAAGCAGTTCAATCTGATGGTCGCCTACCTTTATTTTTACAACCCGGTGCGTCTCTTTGCTTCGCTGCGCCACCGGGATCGCAGACTGCGCCGATTGGGGGTCGTCGTTCAAATGCTGGGCATGTTTGGCTTGGCGCAGACCGTCCGCCGCACGGTGGGGTGGGGGTTGCGCCTGATCTTCGGCAAGATCGTTCGCCGATCGGCTGTACCCGCCAGCCAGCTCCCGATGCGGAGCGTTCAGGGTGACGTTGCCAGCCATGCCCTTCCGGGACCGCTCGCTTCGCAGAACGTACAGGTTAACGTCCTGGGGTCGCCGGCTCTCACTTCGAGGGCGCCTTCGACCAATGGTCCGGATCAAGCGGCGGCGCGAACTTCCTCAAACGCTTCGCCAAGGGGAAGGTCGAAGAGCACGGCAGGGGCCATCCCCGAACCGCAAACCATCGCGTAGCAACCACGCTTGGAACAAGCGGCTTTTCCCGGTTGGGTCGCAGCCCCGCGCCCCGCCGTTTGGACTGCCCTGTCCGGGCCTCGCTCAATAGCGCCAGCTTGTCAGATCAGCACCGGTCGGAGCCGTCTTGCGGATGCGTTCCATGATCCTGTCCACGTACATCTGATGGTATCGCAGGCGTGAGAGGGCATTGGGCCGATCGTGATCGCCGTTCCAGCAGTGTTCCGCCCGTTCGCCGTAATCGACGACGCCCTCGTAGTGTGGATCCTTCGTGCCGTTGAGGAATTCCTCCATAAGGTAAACGGCGTTGTTGAGGTAGTAATTGTCCATGGTGCCGCAGTAGATGTGGATCTTGCCGCGAAGTTTCGGTCCGAGCTTCTTCCAATCCCGCTGTAGGATGTGGCCAAGATCGTAATTCTCTCGCCAGTAATCAGCCACATCAGGGTCGATCTCGCCCGTTCGTTTGTTCCAGATGCGCTTCGGATATCCGTCCGACCCGACGGGGCTGTAGACGGCCTCCCAGATATCCCACTGGTCTCCGGATCGCGAGTGCGTGCCGATCACAAGCTCGCGCAGGTTGATCTGTTCGAGGGTCGTCCGGATCTGCCCGAGGCCGTTTCGGATTCCGGGGCGAGGCGTGCGCTTCCACGGACCCTCCGTGTAATAGGCGTTCCTGTCGTCGTAGATATTGACCACGGTGTAGGCTCGAAAGTCGATGGGGTCGGGGCAGGCGGCGAAACAGCCGTTGAACTCATCAGGATAGAACACTTGCACAGCCAGCGCTTCCCAGCCGCCGGTGGAACCGCCATAGGTAAAGCGAGCCCATCCGGCGCCGATCGCACGGAACTTTTTTTCCACAAAGGGAATCAGCTCGTACATGATGGCATCGCCGTAGGGCCCGAGGTTTTGCGAATTCACCGCGTACGAGTCATCGTAATAGGGGTTGGCGTGCTGAACCTCGATGATAATCATTCGCGGGATGCCCGGGCCGATCCATTCCTTGTAGAACCGATGAGCGTACTCCTGCTGGATACGGTTATATCCGTGCAGCTTGAACCGCTCACTATAGTCCGGCTTCAGGTTCGCATCCGGCGGCGATTCGCGAAACCCACCGAACGTGCGGGGAAAGTGGCCGTGGTTCACGATTAAGGGGTAGCGCGCCTCCGGATGCTCCTCGAAACCTTGGGGAAGCAGGACGCAAGCCCCCAGGTGCATCGGTCGGCCCCAGAACTCCGACAGCCGCTTGCTTAAAATCCTGACATGTTTGACGTACTTCGTGTCTTGCGGAGGCGCAATCGGCGGGATTTGTTGATCCAGCGATAGCCGAATCCGTTCTGCGCTGCCGGGGTCGATGCGAATCTTCCTCGGCGTACTGTACAGGTTGCCGGGCGCCCGGTTCCAATGTTGGCCTTCACCGCGATCCATCGGCAGCTTTACGGTGTGTCCGTCGGCGCGGTGAAACGTCTCATAGCGGTGCAGAAGTGCTTGCACCCAATACTCACCCGGCGGGATGAGGTCCAGGCTGCGCAGCGGATAGCCCAGGATCGCCCGGTCAAAGACCGCGTCGGTTTCCGGTTTGAGGCCGTCTACGTCGATGCCAAAGATGAGTTGGCCTTCAGGCCCATCGTTGATTTGGAATCGCGGTTCTTTGGAATCATCCTTTGAGATCATCAGGAGCATTCGTCCGTCCAACGGCGTCCGAGAGTGCCTGCTCGGAAACGAAACTCCAATCCGGAGGCCGTGATCCGCGGCCGTTGCGAGCTGGCCGGCTTGGAGCAACAGGAGCACAATCGCCGGGTAACGAGCAAAAGGATTCAGCATGGCCTGGGTCTCTCTTGGGTTCATCGACACGCTACGGCGTTCATGTCGATCGGGCAAGCGAGGGTTGAACGTCCAAGCTCACGTCCAACCCAACCGACAATTTCCTACAGGGATCCCATCCTTGAAGTCCTGAGCGATTGAAGGGAGGATGGTTCGGTGGTCGTCGTTTCCAACTCAAGCTGGAGCGGCGACGGATTGATTCTAAGACCCTTGCATTGGAGGAATGAAACCATGGCAGCAGCCGCAAAACCGATTCCCGAGGGCTTTCGCACCGTGACGCCGCATCTGGTCGTCCGCGGTGCATCGGACGCGATCGAGTTCTACAAGAAGGCGTTTGGGGCGGAGGAGATCATGCGTATGCCCGGCCCGGACGGCAAGAGCATCATGCACTCCGAGATCAAGATCGGCGACTCGATGCTCATGATCGTGGACGAAATGCCCCACATGGAGCACTGCGTTTCACCGCAGAAGCTCAACGGCACGAGCATCGCCATCGCCCTGTACGTTCCGGACGCCGACGCGCTTTATCAACGCGCCATCGACGCCGGCGCCAAGGCAACCATGCCGCCCATGGACGCCTTCTGGGGCGACCGGTACAGCAAAGTGACGGACCCCTTCGGCCACGAGTGGGAAATCTGCACGCACAAGGAAGACCTCACCCCGGAAGAGATCGGAAAGCGCGCCCAAGAGTGGATGGCCAACATGGGCCGTGGAACGTGCGGGGCCTGAAATCCTGGCGGTCCTTTTGAGCTGCAAACAAGGCTGGGGAGGAGTCCGCCGGGCGCCGCTCGATCACAGTTCCAGCTTGTCGCGCAGATATTTCAGGCATTGTGACTTGTCTATGCGGATCTGGCTGGCGTCGTCGCGGTCGCGCACGGTGAGGGTGCCGTCCTCCTTGGTTTGGCCGTCGATGGTAAAGCAAAACGGCGTGCCGGCCTCATCCATGCGGGCGTAGCGCTTGCCGATCGACTGCTTGGCGTCGTACTGGCAGTTGAAGTGCTTCCTGATCTCGCGGTAGATCGGCTCGGCAATCTCGGGCATGCCGTCCTTAGCCACCAGCGGAAACACGGCCGCCTTGATCGGGGCCAGTCGCGGGTGGAACTTCATGAACTCCGGGCTGGCCCGTGATTCGTCGTAGCTGTAGGCCTCGGTGATGGTTGCCAAGGCAAAGCGATCCACGCCCGCCGACGGTTCAATGACGTGAGGCACAAAGCGTTGCTTGGTGGCGTCGTCGATGACGGCGAAGGCCTCCTTTTTGCCCCGGGCGCTTAGGCCGTGGGCTTCAAGGTCGAACGACCCGCGATGGGCGACGCCCTCCAGTTCCTGCGGCTCATCCGAGAACGGAAACAGATATTCGATGTCGGTGCAGGCTTTGCTGTAATGGGCTAATTCATCCTCGCCCTGCTTTCGCGGTCGCAGCTTGTCGGACTTGATGCCCAGCGATTCGTACCATGCAATGCGCACGTCGCGCCAGAACTCATACCACTCGATGGCCTTCACTTCGCCTGGCCCGCACAACTCGTCGGGCTTGCAGAAAAACTCGATCTCCATCTGCTCGAACTCGCGCGAGCGGAAGGTGTAGTTGCGCGGGTTGATCTCATTGCGAAAGGCCTTGCCGATCTGGGCGATGCCGAACGGAATCTTCACCCGCGTCGAGTCCATCACGTTCTTGAAGTTGGCGAAGATGCCCTGCGCCGTCTCGGGGCGGAGGTAGGCCTTGCTCGTTGAGTCCTGCAGCGCGCCGACGAACGTCTCGAACATCAGATTGAATTCGCGGGGTTCGGTTAACGAATTCTCAGCGTGACAATTAG
The DNA here is from genome assembly GCA_022563615.1 of Planctomycetota bacterium. GTDB lineage: Bacteria > Planctomycetota > Phycisphaerae > UBA1845 > UBA1845 > JADFMZ01. The sequence continues at coordinate 758 of JADFMZ010000101.1, read as the reverse complement.
GACACGGCCGAGAAGTCCCTAAGTTGTCGGTCTGCAGAGGTTCAATGTATAGCCGAAAACTCTCTCCTGCATGAGTCTTGCAGAACAAAGAACCAGAGGAGGAGTCAAGACCTCGCAATTCAACGCTCGGGCTGAACTTCTTGAATTTTCCCACATTGCGGGCCTTGGATGCTGCTCGTACGGCATCGAATGCGCCGTCGAGTGCTTCATTGATGGAATTGGCTTCCAGCCCGGCCGCGAACGCTTCCATAATCAGCGGTTTGATTTCGTCTCTTGGATGCCTGGAATGGTAGTCGATAGCATCGTCAATATGTTCAATTCCAGGTCCATCAAGGATGAACAGCGTGTAAACCTGATCAACCCGAAAACGCCCCTTGCACTCCTTGCAGTCCACCATCGGATCGCTGAATCCGCCCACGTGGCCTGAGGCTTCCCAGACCTTGGGGTTCATGATGATCGAGCAGTCGAGGCCGACCATCTGGTACTCGACGCCGTTGGGGCCGATCGGCGGGTTGCGGACCATGTCCTGCCACCAGGCGTCCTTGATGTTGCGCTTCAGCTCGGTGCCCAGCGGGCCGTAGTCCCAAAAGCCGCCGATGCCGCCGTAAATCTCGCTGGAGCCGAAGATGAACCCCCGCCGCCGGCACAAGGCGACGATCTTTTCCATCCTGTCCGCTTGTTGAGCCATGCACGCTACCTGTTCTTGATCGGTTGCCCGTACCAGTGGAGGGACAAAGATCATCTTTGTCCTACCCCTT
>JADFMZ010000100.1 GCA_022563615.1 Planctomycetota bacterium | reverse complement strand
AAGGGCAGCGGAGCGGACTACGAGCAGGCGGCGGCCAGAGCGATCCAGTCACTGGAATTCGCGGGTTCTTGGGGTCTGGTGCGCACCGAAAGGGATGCTTCCATGCTCGCGGATCTGTACATCGAGATGGAGGACTGGTCGCAGGCGCGACGACATTTGCAATGGTTATTGGCTCGAAAGGGGGGCAACCCGGCGCTACACCTTAGCATGGGAAGCGCTCTCGCGGGCGATGGGGATCGCGATGCGGCCTACCGGCATTACCAAATTGCCGTTGCGCTGAACCCGAATCGGGCGGAGTCTCATTACGCACTGGCTGGGGCCTATTTTGATCGGGGACAGTCCTCCCCCGCGATGCATCACCTGCGCGAAGCCGTTCGGCTGCGTCCGGACTTCCATCAGGCGCTTTATGATCTGGGTGTGCTACTCATCGAGTCAGAGCGACTGACCGAGGGGATCAGCCTGCTCCGGCGCGCGATCGAATTGAATGAGGGGTTTGCGGATGCACACTATAACCTATCGGTCGCACTGGCCATGGCCGGCAAAATGGACGAAGCGATCCCCGAGATCGAAACGGCCAGAAGATTGAATCCGACGGATGACCGCACCCATGCGTTTCGAGAACTATTGATGCAGCGACGCAGACCTTAGTGCAGCGTCGCACGTCGATTTGTGGCACACGACAACATCTCGCTGCCCGTCACTCACCAATTTGGGTGCGGTGGTGCAATAGTGCTGTTTTTCGCAATTCTTACTACGAACCGAGCCGCAGGCCTAGGACCTGCGGCTCGGTTGGAATCATCGTCTCATCACTGATTGATACGCAGCACAAGGGTGCGCGGCGGCGGAGGACATCCTCCGACTATTCGCGGGTGAGCCCGCTTGCCGCGCGCCGGCCGCTTCGGGTCTACTCGGGGTCAGCCGACATCAAGTCCTGGTACTTGCTAAAGAGCTTGGGATTGCGATCTGCCAGGTCGTCCTCATCGTCATAGAGCTGGACGAGCTCGGAGTCGCCCTTGCGCAAATGAACTTCGATGGTGCCGTCGCTGCGAACTTCGAACGTTTGCCGGGGCTTGCCCAGCCCGTGGAGACGCAAGGCGAGCGGGCCGAACCGCTCCTTGCCCAGGCTCTGAAGTTCGATCAAACTTGGCATCCCGTCCTCGCCGTGAAGCTTTTCCATGATTACCTTGAACTGTTCCATGGAATGCTCATAGGCCTCGTGCGCCTCGCCGAAGCCTTCCTCCATTTGGCTCTTCCACTCCGCGAAGTGTTCCTCAAGCTCTCCTTCATTAAACTTGAAGACGAAGTCAAAGTCGGGCAGATCCATGTTAAAGTTAAAGTTAAAGTTCTGATCCTCTGCGTCGCCCAGGCCGTCGATGTGGACGAAAATCTTCTGATTTGATCGGCTGTAGAGCTCGTACGCTTCCTCGTCGGCGTCGCGCAGTTCATCTTCCGTCGCGTACACGGCGGATGTTTCGTCACCGTCCTCATCCGTCCGGCGTACAGTGATGTCGCCGCCGTCCTCCTGCTCAAGCACGATTGTGGATCCGTCGCGGTCCACCACGATATTCACCGTTCTCTTGCCGTTGTCGTTGGAGGAATCGTTGGTGATACTGATCACGCTGTGGCCGCTCCTGGGAGCGAACATGCGAATGTTGTCGGGAAGATTCTTCAGCGCATCGAGATCACCAAGGTCCTTGAAGATCCACTCGCCTTCAGGACCGCGGACAAGCATCTTGCCTCGTACCTTGATGTGCTCTTCGATCCGCCCCTCAGGCATCCCTTCAAACTTCCACGAAAACGAAAGATTCTTCATGTCGGCGCGCGATCCGAGCGTAACCTCCATCGTTCTCTCCTGACCGTCACGCAGGATCACCATCTCAACCTCGTCGCCGGGTTTGTGGCCTTTGATGAGATCGATCGCCGGGCCGACGCCGCCCACCACATCCTCGCCGTTTACGGTCAGGATGATGTCGTGTACTTCGAACCCCGCCCGGTCGGCCGGACTGTCGGATACGACGTTTACGACGAGAACACCCTCATTTTCCGTATTCGCTTTCCCTGCCAACGATTCAGCCACTCCGATAGATACACCGAGCCAGCCGCGGTTCTTGGCGCCGCCCAATTTCCTGATCTTGATCGTTCTCACTTTGACGCCGCCGGGATCACTTCGGCCGTCCTCGGCGCCAACGACCTCGGCTGAAACCAAGATGACGCCTTTGGAGTCACATTCGCTGGTAGTGCCGGTGCATTCAGACTTGGCGACCCATGCGTTTCCTTCATCGCCAACGAACACGGTTACTTGGACTTCGGCGACCCTTTCATCGGTTGCAGCCAGCGTCGACGACAGCCAGGGCTGAACGGCGGATAGCAATAACGCCAATACCATGTGTTTCATCGATACACTCCTTTTTTCAAACTGGTTTATCGTTTATCGTTCCGGCCTACGGTCACGAACCCCGGGCCGGTATACCTTTACATACCGTGCGTTTCCCATGCCGCGGACTGTAATCCAGGACGACGAATCGTGCGGACCCGGTCCACCTCGATCCAATAGATGTTTCCGTCGTCTCCGACGACACCGAAGATGTTCCGGCCGGCGTCACGCCTGGTCGTCGGCAGACTAACGTTGCGAAGCAGGTCGCCCCGTTGGCCCGGCTGCGGCTGCGCCATTAGGGGTTGCGGCTGAGCCGTTAGGGGATGCGGCTGAGCCGTTAGGGGATGCGGCTGAGCCGCTAGGGGTTGATGCGACACCGACGGTGCGCTGGTGGTTGCGATCGGCGGATCGACTCGACTTAACTCCGGGCGAGGAATCACCAGCGCCGCCAGCGCCGCCGCGATCGCCCCCGGAACCAGCCATCGCCAGGGACCATGACGGGGATGTCGCGTCGTTTCATTCCGGCCCGGACTCGAAGATGGATCCACGGCCGTCACACGATCGCAAATCACCTGAGAGAGAGCCGCACCGGCCCGCTCGTTCATCTGGCGAAGCTCTTCCATGAGGCGATGCGCTTGAGGGTTCCGGAGAAGCTCTCGGTCCAGCTCAAGGTTTTCATCATCCGTCAACTCGCCGTCCAGGCGTCGCGAGATCAGGCGTTCCATATCATCGTTTGTATTTGTCATGGTCGTTTCACCAACGTCACGGCCTTTCAACCAGGTTGATCTTTCAACGATTCCCGCAAGAGCCGGCGGGCGCGCACGAGCCGCGTTTCCACGGTGTCCACGGGCATATCCATGACGTCCGCAATTCTCTTATAGCTCCACCCGCTGAGGTGCCGCAGGACGAAAGGCTCGCGGTACAAGGCCGGTAAGGCCTCAATCGCCGCCAAAACGGATCGGTGTTCTTCGTTGTGGGTGAGCGTTCGATCAGAGTCTGCGTGCGTTTCCTGCCGCTGCCAAAGTTGGGCTGTCGCCTGCTGCTGCCGGCGACGTCGCGTCTTTTCCCTGCCGGCATCGACGGCGGCGTTTCGAGCGAGGCGATACAGCCAGGTTCGCCAAAGGCGCGGGTCTCGCAGCCCTTTCGCCCGCTGCCAACAGGATGTCCAAACTTGCTGGGCCACATCGTCCACGGCATCCCGATCGCCCAATACACCATAGATCACCGCTCGAACCCAACCATCGTGTCGGCGCAAAAGCTCCCCAAAGGCATAACGATCCCCGGAACAAACCGCCTCGATCAGCGGCTGATCAGGATTCTTGCTGGTAAGCTCTTCCGCCAACGCTGTCTTCATCGTTCATGCATTTAGACGAATCTCGAGTGCACGATCCTGTCACAAAAACCCTCGGTTTTTGCCTGACGATTCTCGCCCAGCCGATAATAGCAGCATGTCGTCCAACAATACCGAGCCGCAGGCTTCAACCTGCGCGAATGTCGGAGTGTCATGGGCGCTTCGAAACACGTTTTGTTAGACAGTCTGATAGGTACTCCAACTGCGACTGGCACTACCCTGGTTGGCCTTGGTTCCACTGTAGCGCCTCGTGGAGCGGCTTTTTCACAAGATCGGGCACGGTGCAGTCCTTTGCAGGGTAGCCCACTGGAATAAGCAAATAGGGTTTTTCGTTGGTCGGCCGGCCCAGGATGTCACGCAGGAATCGCATGGGGCTGGGCGTGTGGGTCAGAGTGGCCAGACCCACCTGATGACAGGCCATGATGAAGAACCCCGCCGCAATCCCTGCGGACTCGTGCGGGTAATAGTTGGGATACCGCGTTCCATCGACGATTTCCCAGTCAATGCGAAACATGACGATCAGCCAGGGCGCGATCTCCAGGAACGGTTTGTTTGCGTCGGTGCCGATGGGCTCGAGCGCTTCAAGCCAGGCGGCTGGCATTCGATGCGCATAGCTTTCGCGTTCCTCAGCCTCTGCTTCCAGACGAATCCGCCGTTTGAGCTTTGGATCGTCCACGGCTACGAACCGCCACGGTTTTCGATTGGCGCCGCTGGGAGCGGAGTGTGCGATGGCGATGACTTTCTCGATGAGCTGCTGCGGAACTGGTTCATCGCTGAAATAACGACAACTCCGTCGGGTCTCCATCTCAGCCAACAACGCCTCGGCACGGGCGAACAGATCAGGCTCGCTCCGGCGGACGGGCTGATAGGGAATCATCTTTGCGGGCATCTTTGTGGGCTCCAAAGTTAGGATCCAATCAAGCCGGCCACATTCTCAACCCACATTGTCCCGCTAGCAACGCTGGAATCAATCCAGGGCCGACAAGGGTTGCGTGGAGCCGCAACCGCGGCAACGGCTTACCCGGGGGGCTCAGGACTACCGCGCGGTTTTTCGGCGCCCAAGAAGTGGGCGTCTTGAGGGGTCGCCGATCGCTAACGGGGTCTGAGAACGTACTGGATTTCGGCGGGTTCGTCGGGTTGATCGAACAAGTCGAGCGTCGGCTTGCACAACGGTTCGAGCAGCGAGGTCAGCAGATCCACCCAATCTCGCTTGATGTCAGCCCGCGTCGAGGGTGTCAAGGCGTTGGCCATCCTGACCAGCAGCGGTGCGATCGGACGCAGGCCCACGTCCCACAGGTGCGCGTGGGTGCGAGTGACGAATGGCGTAGCCGTTTGCACATCCAAACCAGCGTCGGTGAAGCGTCGCTCCCATGTGCGGCGATCGGCGAGCGTTGGCCAGGTCTCGATTCGACCCCGTCCGATGATGCTTAGAAAACGATCCCCCAAAAGGTGGCGATGGGCTTCCAGCGTGTAGCGGGCCATGCTGTCGAGCTTCACCTGCAAAATGATTCGACCACCCGGGCGGGTGATTCGGCCAATCTCTGTGAGAAATCCGTCGATGTTCTCCACCCAATACGCGGCGTTGCAATAGACCGTTTGAAAGCTGTCGGCGTCGAATGGGAGTACCTGGTTGTTGTCGTGCCGGACCAGTCGATCGTAAAGATCGAGACGGCGGGCTTTGGTCAACAGGTTCGTTTTGAGGTCCGTGCCGACGTCGATGGTGTCAGGTGGGCGAGCTTGAATCGTGGGTCGATATTGATCGCCATCACAATCGAAAATGTCGCTGTGTTCGTCTCGCATTCGATCCAGCCGGTCGACGCAGGTGAACACATCGAAGGCCGGGTCGAACTCTCCACCGCAGTGCAAAAAGCTGAATACCCCGTCTCCACAGGCTAGATCGATCGACGGGTGTTGCAGATCGTAAGGCGAAAGAACCTCGCTCCGCAGCGCCATCCACAACGCGTTTTCAGGTCGAAGCCAATAGGCTTGAAGGAATCGGCGCAACCGTTTCGCCGGTGAACATTGGAACGGCTTTGGCGCCGAAAGATTGGGAGATTTCACGCCCTGAGGCACGCCATCTCCTCTTTCAAGGCCCTCTCCACGTGAATCGTATCGACGCGCGGCAGACCATACAGATCGTCACCGGTGCCGAGCCAACGAGACTCGGTGCTGAACGCGTGCGGGAACCCGGCGTCGCGGAGGTTGCTTTCCAGGCCGTCCCCCAAGCTGCCATACGGAAAGGAGAAAGGCCTCAGATCGGTTCCGAGCCCCTGGGACAACACTGTGGACACGCGAAGAACGTCCTGCCGGCGCTGGGCCGCCGTAAGACGACTGTAGGCCTCATGGATGAACCCATGTCCTCCAATCGTATGGCCACAGGATTGCAGCTCGACCAGATCGTCCCAGCCCAGGTACCAATGTCGCGCCCAACGGGCGCTCGACCCGACATGCCGCTCGAAAAGCGTATGGACAGCCGAGACGCGCAGCTCAATGGGCAGCGTCATGGTTAACCAATGTTTGAGCCGCGCCCGGATGGGCGTTTCGTAGTCGTACATGGCCTGGGCGGCCGAGTCCGAGCGTCCGTCCGGCTCGCCCATGATCGCGTCGAGTTTGGCCAGCCACTGCCCCTCCGCCGACTGCTGCAACAGGTATTGCCGAAACTCGGCGATCAGCTCCCGCTCGCTCAACCTGGAGAGCAACAGATGAATGGCGTGGGCGGACAACATGCGATGGGTCGTCAGAATCGCGCCGGGAACGAAGAACACGCCGCGCAGACCCCGATCCTTGAGTATGGGGAGCACCGTTCGGGCGTGGTCCGCCAGCCCGTCGTCAAACGTCAGCAGAAAGGATCTAGGCGGGATCGTGCCCCGACCGTGCCTCCAGGCGTAGAGGCTGGGCCAATCGGTCGGTTCCAGTAGGTCGCAGAGACGATCGAGCTGGGCTCGAAATCCGGCCTCGGTCAATCCTCGTACGCCCTGACGCCCCTTGGATCCACCCGCTTCGTCCAATGGATCCCCGTCGTGGACGTAATGATACATTACGACCAGGCATCGCGGTCCCTGCGAGTCGAGGGGTTCCGAAGAAGGATTCAACCCGACCGCCGAAACGATCTCGCCTGGATCTTGGCGCACGCTTGGATGAGGCATAGGAATATCTATCGGATGTACAGCCCGTGGCCTTCACTCTGCCGCTTGAGGGCCTGGGTGCGCGGTGCGGCTGGAGCCTGCGGCGTGGAAGCAGCCGACGGACCGGCGCCGAACCATCATCCAAAACACCGGCGTCGCCTTGCGGGCGGCTGGTAAGGAGGAAAGGGCGAGCATGACCGACCCTGCTGCAATTTCGACCCTGTTGCCCGGGCCGAAAAACCTGACCGTTTCATCAGGGTTCTGCGCGCCCGGTCCCGACCTCTCCATCGACCTGCGCATCGACGACGCGCGCGTGGGACGGGCGGCCCGACAGTGGCGATCGACCCTGGCATGCCGTTCCGGAGAGTCTCATCCGCCCCCATCCGCAACCCCGATGACGTTGCAGGTCGTCATCGACCGGGCGCAGACCGGGCAGGACCAAGGCTATCGCCTGACGGTCAAACCGGACCGGATCGAACTGGTCGGCGGCTCACCTCAAGGTTGCTTCTACGGACTTCAAACGCTCGAACAGCTCAGCCGGTCACACGCCACACCGGACCAGGCGACCTTGATTCCCTGCTGCGAGGTTGTCGATGCGCCGGATTTCCAAACGCGCGGGTTGCTGTACGACGTAACTCGCGGCAAGGTGCCGACCCTCGACACGTTGAAGATGTTGGTCGATCGACTGGCTTCGCTCAAGATCAACCAGCTTCAGCTTTACATCGAACACGCATTTGTCTTTAGCTTCGACCCGCAAATCTGCTCCGCAGAGCAGGGGTTGACGCCGGACGACGTTGGCGTGCTCGACGCCTACTGCCGGGAGCGTTTCATCGATCTGGTTCCAGCCTTGGCGACGCCGGGCCACATGGGGCGCATCCTTTCGATGCCGAAGTACCGTCACCTGGCGGAAATCGAAACGACCACAGCGTGGGAGCGGATGAGTTGGCCCCAGCGGATGCGAGGCCTGACGCTGGACTGCATGAATCCAGAGGCGCATCGACTGGTCGAACGAATGTGGTCGGACGTGCTCGACGCGTTTTCCTCGCCGGTCGTGAACCTGTGCGGCGACGAGCCGTGGGATCTGGGCCGAGGGAAGAATCGCCTGCGCTTCACGGGTAACCAGCGCAATGAGGCCTACCTGGATCACATTCGACGTACCCACGACCTTTGCTCCCGCCGTGGACGCCGTACGCAGTTCTGGAGCGACGTCGTCCGAAACGATGCGATGCCGGTCGATCGCGTGCCGCGCACGTCAACAATCCTGCACTGGGGATACGACGACCGCGCCGACTACGACGGCACGAGTAAGTGGGTCGAGGCTGGACTGGATACGTTCGTCTGCCCGGGCACGTCCGGCTGGAAACGAATCATCAACGCGATGGATGCCGCCGAGCGCAACATCTCCGCATTCGCAGCCGCCGGGCGCGCACACGGTGCGAGCGGTTTGCTCAACACGGATTGGGGCGACCACGGTCATTTCAATCTGTCGGCCTGCTCCTGGCACGGGATCGCGCTGGGGGCGGCGCTGGCCTGGGACGCGAGCCACCCGACGGGAGAGCGCTTTGACCGCCCCTTCGCGCGATGGTTCTACGGTTCGGACGATACCGAAGGTCTTGCGTTGCTTCGCAAGGGATCGCGCCTGGCGGAGCGGTGTGAGACCTGGCGCCTGCTTTGGATGCCGCTCGCTGAAATAGCCAAAGATGCAACGCTGCCGACCAGTGAAGCGGCTGAGGAATCCCGGCACTTCGCGCTCGAGGCGATGGCCTGGTTGGCGCGCACGAAACCAGCCGACGATCAAGGCGCATCCGACCTGCGCGAACTGGTCGTTGCCTGCCGATTTCAGGCGCTGTTGGCTGATAAGGTCGGGTTCGCGCGTCAACATCCCACCCGAGCCGCGGGCTTTAGCCCGCGCGAACCCGCGCCGGCAGACCTACATACATCCGCTAGGGAAACTTCGCGCAGGCTGAAGCCTGCGGCTCAGCGCGACGCCGGTTCACCCAAGGCGCATGGCGAGCATAAGCGCTGGGCGAATGAGTTGGCCGACGCAGCCCGCGCTTACGCCGACTGCTGGCTGACGCGCAACAAACCCTCCGGACTTAGCGATATCCTGACCGCCCTATCCGCAGCGGGCGAGGACGATGGCGGGCAGCAGTGACCGAATCGGCGGGCTTGCGGGGTTCCGGAAGAGGGGCGTCAACATGGGCGCAGAACCCAATCAGAGCCCCGAGCGCCAGCGAGCAGGTTCTCCGCTTCGCCCTGAAAGGGCACAATAGGAAAGCCCAGGGCAACGCCCTGGGAGTCGAGTCGGTCCGACGCAACGCGAGCCCTGCAAGGGCGCGAAAAGGTTTTTCCC
>JADFMZ010000099.1:3957-9219 GCA_022563615.1 Planctomycetota bacterium | reverse complement strand
ACCGGATAGCGCTCCAAGCCCTCGACCGTGTAGGTGATGTTCATGCCGCCCATGGCTGAGAGTATCACATCCTGCACGTCGGCGATTCGCAGGCCGTAGCGGGCGATCGCATCACGATCGATGTCGAAGTCCAGATAGTTTCCGCCCATGGTCTTTTCCGGGTAGGCGCTGAGCGTGTTGGGCAGCACGCGCACCTCGGCTGCGATGCGCTGGGCCAGGTCGCCGAGTACGGTCAGATCATCGCCCATGATCTTGATTCCAACCGGCGTCTTGATGCCGGTGGAGAGCATGTCGATCCGCGTGCGAATGGGCATGGTCCATGAGTTGGTCAGGCCGGGGAAGCTCACCACTTCATCGAGCGAGTAGATCCGAGCCCCGCCGGGGGTGTAGCGCTCGACGATGTTCCCCTGCTCGTCGAATTCCGGCACGGACAGCTCGTCGATGGTGATGGGGCGTTCTTCGGGCCAGAAGTAGAGCAGACCCGAGTAGCGTTTGACCCAGTCAGGCCAATTGGAGAACCAGCGGTCGAGGCGTCGTTTGCGCCATTTGCTCTTGTCCGGCTCGAGCATGATGGTCGTCTCGATCATGCTTAGCGGTGCCGGGTCGGTAGCGGTCTCGGCCCGGCCGATCTTGCCGAATACGTGATGCACTTCGGGAAAGCTGGCGATCAAGGCGTCGGTCTGTTGCAGGAGCTCGCGGGCCTTGGTGATGCTGATGCCCGGATCGGTGGTGGGCATGTAGAGCAAATCGCCCTCGTTCAACGGCGGCATGAACTCGCTGCCGATCTGATGATTTAGGGCCAGTATCTCCGGCACGATCTGCCGCCCGAAAATGTATTTCTGCAAGGGTAGCAGGGCGCTGGCCACCAGCACCGCCGCCACCAGCAGCGTCCAATACTTGCCCTTCATAGCCGCCCAGAAGAGGGGCTCGTAGACGCGTTGCAACAGGCGGCTGATGGGGTTGCGCTGCTCGTTCGGGATTCGGCCGCGAACGAAATAGATCATCAAGATGGGCACCACCGTTATCGCCAGCAACGCCGCCGACGCCATGGCGAACGTCTTGGTGAACGCCAGCGGCTTGAACAATCGCCCGCTCTGCTCGCCGAGCACGAAAATGGGAATGAAGCTGACGGTGATAATCAGGATGGAAAAGAACAGGGTCGGGCCGACCTCCTTGGCCGCAGATATGATGATCTCAACGTGGGGTTTCTTTCCCCGGTCGCGCTCGTAGTGCTTATGCGCGTTCTCGACCATGACGATGGAGCTGTCGACCATAGCGCCGATGGCGATGGCGATGCCGCCGAGACTCATGATGTTGGCGTTGAGCCCCATCATCTGCATGATGAGCAGGCTGGTAAGGACAGACATCGGGATGACGAAGATCGCCACCAGACTGCTGCGCAGGTGGAGCAGAAACACGACGCAGACGAGGGCGACGACGATCAGCTCTTCGATCAGTTTTTCCGTGAGGTTTTCAACGGCTCGTTCGATCAGCGCCGACCGGTCGTATTCGGTCACGATGTCCACGCCCACCGGGAGTCCTTGTTTCAGTTCGTTGAGCTTGTCTTTGATGTCGCGAATGACTCTTAGCGCGTTTTCCCCGAAACGCATGATGACAATGCCGCCGACCACCTCGCCCTCGCCCTCGGATTCGGCGATCCCGCGGCGCAGTTCGGGGCCGAGGTGGATGTCGGCGATATCTCTCAGGTATACCGGGGTTCCGGTCGACGTGGCGCGAATCACGACCTTCTTGAGATCTTCGATGCCCTGCGCCGCGCGCACGCGACTCAACAGAATGCCGTCGCGTTTCGCCTTAGCCACCTGCTCCGGCGTCAGGGCGGCCAGGTAGCCGCGACCGCGGACCATGTATTCCGTCTCGGCCATTTCGAGCACGCGACCGCCCACATCGTTGTTGGACATCTTGATGGCCATCTTGACCATGCCGAGGGGAATGTCGTAGGCGAGGAGCCGGTCGGGGTCGATCTCCACCTGGTACTGTCGCACGAACCCCCCGATGGCGGCGACTTCCGACACTCCCTTGACGGTCGTCAATTCATATCGCAAGTACCAATCCTGAATGCTTCGCAGTTCGGAAAGGTCATACTCTCCGAGCACCAGCTCGGTCTTGCCGTCCCACGGGCAGAGGCCGCCGTGCTCGAAGATGCGCACGCGCTCGATCTTGTCGCGGAGCTCCTTGGGCGCCTCCTGAATCGTGGCGTACCACTGATCCGGTTGGTCCGGATGGCGGAACATTCCGTTGGGATGGTCCGGGCAGTAATAGCCGTTGCGGAGTGAGTATTGGTAGACCCATCCGACGCCGGTCGCGTCGGGGCCGATCTGCGGCGTGATTCCTTTGGGTAAACGCCCCGCCACGTAGTTGAGGTATTCCAGGACGCGCGAACGCGCCCAATAGATGTCCGTTCCGTCCTCGAAAATGATGTAGACAAAGGAAAAACCGAAGAACGAATACCCGCGCACAACCTTCGCATGGGGAACAGCCAGCATGGAGGTCGTGAGCGGATAGGTGACTTGATCCTCTACGACCTGCGGCGCCTGGCCCGGATACTCCGTGAAGACGATGACCTGGACGTCCGAGAGGTCGGGGATGGCGTCGAGGCGGATGTTGAAGATCGTCCAGATGCCGCCCAGCACGATGAAACCGGTCAGCAGCACCACCAGCATTCGGTTTCGGCAGCAGTATTCGATCACTTTGGCGATCATGGAATGGCTCGGGACAAGGGTTGAAGATTGAAGATTGGAAGGTTGAAAGGTTGAAGATTGCAAAACTGAAGATTGAAAATTGGAAGATTAAAGGTTGAAGATCGAAGATTGCAAGACTGAAGATTGAAGATTTCTTGGTTGGTTACCCAAACGTTATACTGGCTGATGATTTGCAACTTGCTCTCCTCAGGCCGTCCTGGATTTGAGGTACTTGATGAAACCGGCAATCTGCCGAGAGACCGATTGCGTCGCGCCCATGATCTCATCGGCACTCCCCTGCTCCAAGTAGCCGAGATCGACTGCTGTGTATAGTTGAGAACGGACCTCGCCGACTGAGGCCTTTGCCATAAATAGAAACCGGACGAAATCCTTATTGCTTCCCCTCTCAAAGCCTTCGGCGATATTGGACATCGTCGAAACTGCTGCTCGTCGAATCTGGTCGCGGAGGCCGAAGTCCCGTGCAAACGGTCCGTCATTCGTAATCTCATAAATTTGTTTGACAAGGTGTCTCGCATCTCGCCATGCCTCGATATCTTCAAATCGCTCGATCCTCGCCATCTTCAATCTCTAATTTTCAACCTTCAATCTTCTAATCTTCAACCTACTTAATCCCCCTCAACTCCCCGCACTTGAGCATCTTGAATCCGTAGTAGGGGTTGGCCTTCTCTTGAGCGGTTTGAAGCCAATCACCCTTGCTCATCGGGCAGTGGTACAGGTAGAGCTTGGGCCAGCGCGTTCGATCGGGGCGGGCATGCTCGACGAGTGTGCGAACAGCCGCGCTCATCTCGACGAAGGTGACCCGATCCGCTTCGAGCCTGCCGGTCATCTTCAGCGCCGCGGCGTGAAGATTCGTTGCAGCCTCAGCCGCTACCGGTGGAAGATCCATGCCTGGATCATCGATATGCTTCGACAAATCCGCCGAGGCGGCCGCGAGTCCGAGCGCGTGCAGCGTCAGGCCGCTCGTGCGATCCGAAGCCAGCAGACGCTGCACTTCCAGGTAATGCTCCATGACATAGCTCATCTGGGTGGTGATGTGTTCCAATGCGTCCTTTGGCCTTTTCATCGCCGATTCATTGACGAGTCGCATGCCGCAGAGGGAACACGTGCCTGGATTCGAGGAATGCTCTTTATCCGCGTGCATCGGGCAGACGTAACCTTCATCGACCTCGCGCGACGGTTCAGCCGCGAGATCCTTCACCCACCCGACCTGGTCGATCGGTTTGAGTTTCATGCCGCACTCCGGGCACTCGCTTGGTTCCGTGGAAAAATGCCAACATTCCTTCATCGGGCAGGTGTACTTTGCATCAGCCGGGATGGCTTGATGAGTCGTTTTCGCCGCCGTTGGCCCAGCAGAGGATTCAAGCTCAGCCCCACAAATCGTGCAGCGCCCTGGCTGGTCGCTATGCACCAGTGGATGCGTGGAGCAGCGGTAGGGCGCAACCTCGGCAAGGCCCGGTGAATCGGGCACGTTTGCTTCCGCCATCTCCTCAGCCAACCACACGCTTCGGAACGCCGCCATGCCCCGACCGCAATGCGGGCAGTTTCCGCTCATTGTGCGGATGACCCCGGAGTGCTCCGGGTCGGGACAGGTGTACATCACCTTGAACGGCGTGAGCGCTCTTCCGCAACGTGGGCACTCGCCACTCTCGTCGGAAAAAACATGCTGGTGGTCTCGACAGGTATAGGCCACGTCACCGCCCCCGGCGGCGCGCCGCACCCGCACCCATTCGAGATCGTCGAGCGACTTAAGTTTCATGCCGCAACGTGGACACTTGCCCGGTTCGGCGGAGAAGTAAGACCCACGATCGGCTGGGTTATCCTCGTCAGGATGTTTTTCCATCGGGCAGGAATAAGCCGTTCCCGGCGGCATCGACAAGGCGCCCTGTTCACCGGTCCCATCTTGATCGTGCGCCGTTTCCGAATCGGGTGATCGTAAGCGCTTGGTTGTCTTGGCTCGCTCCGCTTCCATCATCTTGGCGACGGCCTCTTTCAGCTTGCTTTCCGAGTCAAGCATGAACTGCCCGCTGGTGACGACGACTTCGCCCGCGTCGAGGCCGAACAACACCTCCACCATTCCGTTCTCCGCCTCGACGCCGACTTGAATGTCGCGTGGGATGAACTTTCCGCCCCCTCGGTTCACGAAGACCACTTGGCGCGTACCTGAGTCGATGTAGGCCTCGCGTGGAATGAGAATTGCGTCGCGTTGCAGCTCGGACTCCAGCCTGATGTTGGCGTACATGCCGGGCTTGAGCTGAAGGTTGGGATTCTCAAACTCCAGCCGCACCTGGATGACGCGCGTGCGCTCCTCCAGGTAAGGGTAGATGTAAACGACCTTGCCCACGAAGCTGCGGCCTGGAACGTAGGGCAGGGTCATGGTTGCGGTCTGGCCGACGTGGACCCAGGGAAGCTGATATTCGTAGACATCGACATAGACCCAAACGTGCGACAGGTCCGCGATGGTGTACAGTCTCATCCCCGGCTTGACGTACATGCCTTCCAGGGCCATCTTCAGGTCGTCTACCACCCGGTAAATCACGCTGTA
>JADFMZ010000099.1:0-3947 GCA_022563615.1 Planctomycetota bacterium | reverse complement strand
GTTGACGCGGACCTTGACTGTCCGGCTGGCCTGCGTGAGGATCGGGTCGATGAACGTAATCGTGCCGGTGAAGGTCCGTCCCGGATACGCCTCGGTGGTGAACTCGACCTTCTGCCCGTACCGCAGCCACATCAGGTCCGATTCGTAGGCGTCCAGGCGGACCCACACTTGGGTCAGGTCGGCGATAGTGTAGATCCGCGTGCCGGTCTTGACGTACATGCCCTCCAGGGCCATCTTTTCCTTTATGATGCCGCCGGCCGGCGAGTGATTCGTCAAAGTCTTCGCAACCTTTCCCGTCGCCCGAAGCGCTTCGATCTGCTCATCCGACACGTCGAGGTATTTGAGCTTGGTCATGGCCGCCTCGACCAGCTTGACCGCTTCTTTGCGCGCGGGTGCGAAGGTGCTCTTTTCGAGCAGGGGAAGATTCCTCACGGCTGCCAGGTATTCCTCCTGGGCGGCGTAAAGCTCCGGCGAATAAACGTCGAACAGGCGCTCGCCTTTCTCGACGTGCCGACCGGTCTCATCCGCGTACAGAGTTTCGATCCAGCCGTTGAATTTCGTATCGATGAAGGTCACAAGTTGCTCGTCGTAATCGACACGACCAACCGTTCGGATGGTCTTGATCAACGGCCCTCGCTTCACCACCATCGTGCGTATGCCCATGTTCTGGATCGTGACCGGATCGATGCGGATCGAGTGTGCGGAAGGCGAATCCTCCGCGTCGGCGTAGACAGGAACCAGATCCATGCCCATCGGACTCTTGCCCGGTTTTTGCGAGATAAAGTTCGGATCCATCGGCGCCCGCCAATACAACACCTTGCGCTCCCTGGAGCCTTGCGCGTCGCCGCCTTCGTCGCTTTCCTTTTTGCGCGGGGTGAGCTTCATCTGGCAAATGGGACAGTCGCCGGGCCCTTTCTGCAGCACGTTCGGGTGCATGCCGCAGGTGTACCACTGCTCTTCATCGGTCGAGGCTGCGTCGCCGGCGCTCGAAGCGTTGGCGCCGGCGCCTTGGGATCCGAAGCGTTGGGATAGCCCATACCCGCCTATGGCGCCGACCCCCATCGCGACCATCACGATCGGAACCACAACGGCGGCCCGACCGCTTCGGCGAGAGGATGAATGGCTATTCGCTAATAGCAAATGGCGAAAGACAGATGGGCGTATCTGTGTTCTATCCATTGAATTCATGGTCCTGAATTCTCCATGTGGACCACCACTCTTTGCTTTGAGTTCGCTATTCTTAGCCACTCTAACAAACCCGAGCCGCGGGCTTCAGCCCGCGCGAATGTAAGAGTGTCGTGGGCGCTTCGAAACACGTTTTGTCAGGCGGTCTCAATTCGCCACTCGCTATTCCGTTCGTTACGTTAGGGTGCTCCCATCTCAGACAAGCTTACGCCGAGGGCCTGTTCCAGGTCAGCCACGCTTCGTTCGAGTTCGCCCAGTGATCGGTAATATTGGATCGTAAAGACGAGCCACTTGCGCCAGTTGTCCATCACATACAGAAAATCGCTCGCCCCAGCCGTGTAGGAGGCCTGCGATACATAGTAGGTCTGCTCAGCCTGCGGGATGATCGTGTTCTGGAACAGGTCGGCCAGTTGCTGTTGAGATCGCACTCGCTCCAGCGCGTCCTCAATCTGAAAGCGAACACGATTGCGCGCCGCGGCGAATTGCAACTTCGACGCGGACAAGTTGCGCCTGGACTCTTCTTCGCCGGCCTTGATCTTGTCGAACCAGATCGGCAGGTTGAATCCGAAGGTGATCGCCCAGTTGTCGCTGCCGTCCTCGCTGAGTTGCGGCGTGACGGGGCGTCGCCCGGTCGCGGGGTTGATCGGAGCTTTGAACGCACCGCGTGGATCCATCGGCATCCATTCGAATCCGATCGTGAAGTCAGGCCAATGGGCGAGCTTGGCCAGTTCGATCGCCCGTCGATCCCGTTCCATCCGCCGTTCCAAGCTCTTCAGTTCGGGGTTGGCTTTGATCGCCTTGGAAAAGAGCGCTTCGACCGTGAGATCCACCTGACGGACCTCGAAATCCTCCGGCGTATCGATCGACATCGTCGATGGCCGGCTCAGCAGCTCGTTGAGCTTCGCGACGACGGTTACGCGGCGCTGACGCAGTGCGATCCGTTCAGCCTCCAGGTTGGACAACTCCGTTTGGGCGCGGAGCACATCGTCCTGTCTGCGGCGACCGGCGGTGACCTGAGCCCGTGCGACGTCGATAAGCCCGTGCATCAGGTTCTGGTTGGCCTCCGTGATCTCGATGCTCTTGCCCAGAATGTACAACTGGAAATAGGCCCGCTTTACGTCGGCGATCACGCGAATGCGTGTTTGCCGGAGCCGCTCCAGCGCCATGCGCGTCTCTTCGAGCGCAATGCGCCCCCTCCTGTCGAGCTTCTCGGGCGCCGGCAACTTTTGACTGACGCCCAGGACGAAAAAGTTGTCGCCCTCAGCCGTCCGCACCGGCTCCGGCAGCGTCTTGGTTCTGAGAATCGGATCAGGCAAGGCCGTTACTTGGGGGATGCGCTCCGCCCGGGCCCGGGCGACTTCCTGGGCAGCCTGGATCTCAGGATTCACCTCCAGCGCACGGACGATAAACTCCCTCAGCGTAGCCGGCGCTTGCATGGATTGCGGTGAAGTCTCGGACGTTCGATCACTGTCCGACGACTCCTCCACCGCAGGGTTTTCACCCACCGCAGGTGTTTCGGTCACCGCAGGTGTTCGGGCATATCTTTCCGCTGTGGCTGATCGATCCTTAAGGTGTCGCTCGATCGCGGCGGATACTTCTTCGCGTCCGACGCGGTTGAGCGAACATCCAACGATCAAGACCCAAGGTACAACCGACATCACCGGAACCGCGATGCCGATTCGCCTCCACCAAGCATCCGCGCCGATCAACGACGATGCAAAGATCGTCCATCTCAGGTTGCGGTACCGTCGACGGGTTTCATGGATCATGGCGGTTGTTCCAAGGATCAGTCGTTTTTCCACTCAGACGCATCCTATCGCAGGTCGAGGCGCGTTAGGGAATCCCTGCAATGCGACGAACCGAAGGCGCTGGGGATGATTCCGGCGGGCGATGTTTAGGCTTGCCAACGCCACACATCCCACCGTCGTTTCATCATCGGGGGTTCTGATAGGAGTACCTTAGTGACCGTGATCATGATCATGGTCGTGGCCCTCATGCGTTTTGTCCACTTTCTTCGCCGGTTTCATGTCAGCCGGAGTGAGTGAGTATCCCTGCGTTACCAAATGGGGAGCGTACTTGGACGGATTCTTGACGAACTTCTTGTCGCAACCCTTGCAGCAGAAATAGATGTTCTGTCCGCCAGCCGTCGTCGTGAGCACCTTGGGGTCGATTTCCTCGTCCATGACCGGGCACTTGGTCTGATAGGTGTAGCTGTTGGCCAGGGCCGACCGGTACTTGTCCGGGTTTCGCTGATACTTGCCGACGCAGTCCTTGCAGCAGAAATACACTTGCTGCCCATTGCTCTCGACAAATACCGCTTGATCAACCGTCTCGCGGGACACCGGACAGGTCACCTGGACCCGATCACGGGATGCAAGGGCTTTCCGTTGCGCCGCGACCTTGGCGGCGTACTTCTTCGGATCCTCCTGATACTCTGAAATGCAGCCCTTGCAGCAGAAGAACACCGGACCCTCATCCGTAGCCACGCTTATGGCGAGGTTGGCCGGCTCATCCGACATCGGGCATTGCGGAGCGGCGCTGACCGCTTTTTCTTTCGCGCCTTTCTTGGTATCGCCGCCGTCCTGCGCAGCCGCAGGAGCCAGGCCGACGGCCAACGTCAATGCCAATCCCAACGCCATTTTCAATAACCCATGTTTCATTCCAAATCCTCTCTTGAAATCGCCTCCAGCCGTACCACCCGGCTCCACACGAGCCAGACGCTGATCTTATCTGTTGGATGCCGGACAGCCCGGAATTCTTCT
>JADFMZ010000431.1 GCA_022563615.1 Planctomycetota bacterium | reverse complement strand
CGGCGCGGGCAGAACCGCCTCCAGGGCTTTTTCAGCAAGATTCCCATGTCCGATCTCGCGCCGGCTGGTGAAACCGACGCGCTTCACTTCACCCGTACAGAGTGGAGGGAAGTTGTAGTGCAGCATGAACTTCTTGCTGTATTCTTCAGTCAGACCGTCGACGATTTGTTCGTCCCGCCCGGTGCCCAAAGTAATCACGCACAGGGCCTGGGTTTCGCCGCGTTGAAAGAGCGACGATCCGTGAACACGCGGAAGCGCCGACACCTCGCAGGTGATCTCACGAAGATCCTGAGACTTGCGACCGTCCGAGCGGCGATCATGCTTGACAATCGTCTCGGCGATGATCCGGCCCTCCATCTCGTCCAAAATCTCGCGGACGACGCCCCAACTGTGCTCCGGCTCGACACCGTCCTTCGGCGAATAGGCCTCCTTGGCTTCTTTGTAGATCACGTTGACGGCGGCGTAGCGATCCTGTTTCCCGTTGATGGATCGCGCCTCGCGAAGCCGGCTGGTATAGGTGTCCTCAAGCGTCTTACGCAGGTTTGTTGTGGGTGGGGGCGGCGTCCATTCCTTGGGCTTTCCGGCTTTGGATGCCAGCTCCTCGATCATCTCGCAGATTTGCACGATGGTCTGGTGTCCAAGCTCGATGCCCCCGGCGATGACGTCATCCGCCAACTCCTTTGCGCTGACCTCGATCATGTTGACGGCGTCGCGGTGCCCGGCCAGCACCATTTCCATGTCGCTCTCTTCCAGCTCGCTTAGGGTCGGGTTGATGATGTACTTGCCGTCGACATAGCCCACGCGACACGCTGCCATCGGCCCCTCAAAAGGAAGCTGCGATATGCACAGCGCCGCCGATGCGCCAATCATGGCCGGGATGTCCGGGTCATTCTCCTGATCCGTCGCCAGAACCATGGCCTGAATGAGTACCTCATCCTTGAAGGCTTGGGGAAATAACGGGCGGATGGGTCGGTCAATCATCCGCATCGTCAGGATTTCTTTTTGCGTCGGGCGCGCTTCTCGTTTGAAAAAGCCGCCCGGAAACTTGCCGGCCGCATAGGTCTTCTCGCGGTAATCAACGGTCAAGGGGAAAAAGTCTATGCCCTCACGCGGGGTGCCGGTGACGACGGCGACCAGTAACGTGGTGTCCGCATAGGAAACCAACACGGCTCCGGCCGCCTGCTTGGCCAACTTTCCTGTTTCAATCCTAAGGGTCTTACCTGCAATGTTGCGTTCAACGACGTAATGTGCCATTCTCTGTTACCACCTTCCAAACCAATTCCATCTCTCTCTATCTCAACTTCGTTACAACGTATTCTGTAGTAGTGTTCTTTGCCGCGCAGCTCCAAAGGGTCGGTCACGCAGTCATGCCGCGCCCTCTTGGCCCTTTCGGTTACGGCGTCCCGCCCGGTGTCCGGAAACGGGAACAAACCAGAAGCGCAAAGTTCGGCAGGAAGTGTGGGAGGTGGGGAGAACGCCCCGCTACTTCCGCAGCCCCAGTCGGCCAATGATGCCCTGGTAGCGTTTTCGATCCGTCCGGGTGAGGTACTTGAGCAGGGCGGCTCGTCGGCCCACCATCTTCAGCAGGCCCCGCCGGGCGGCGTGATCCTTCTTGTTGCTCCTCAGGTGCTCGGTCAGTTCCAAGATACGCGTGGTCAGCACGGCAATCTGAACCTCCGGCGATCCCGTGTCTCGCTCGTGCAGGCGATGATCCTGAATTACGGTTTGTTTGGCTTCGAGTGTCAACATTATTCGTTCCGGCTGACTCCGCAGAGCCCTCAATCCCTTAGCTGCTCATAACTCTTTATGCGACAAGCACTTAGCGTGCATACCGCAATCCTCTTACGCCTGACGAACCACACTCTACCCTTGGCCCGGGTTCAATGCAAGCCATGAAAATAAAGTCTATTTGCCATACCGTTGCTTGAAATTGAGGCCTCGAAATGTCAGATCGATGGTTGGCACTTGCCGGATCGAAAGGCTGCAAGAGCGTAAATCGGGCTCTGCCCGAGAATCGGTGGACAGGATGACGTTTTGTCGGGCCGAGCCCGACCTACCCGGCTCTCTGGTATGACTTTGAAACGACCATGGTCTACCACCCAATGCCCTGGACCGAGGCTAGCCTGACCCTATTAGGCGGCGACGCCTGCGTGGGCCTCGACCTTTACGATTTCGAACCAGTCGCTACGAATCCGCTTTGCTGCCAAGTTCAGCAGCCTCGTCGTGTCGGCCCATGGCCCGGTAGAGTGCGGCGAGGTTGTTGAGGCTGGTCGCAAAGTCTGGGTGCTGCTCGCCGAGGGCGACTCGCCAGATTTCCATCGATTGCTTGCAGAGTATCTCGGCCTCGGCGTGTCGGCCCATGTCCGAGTAGAGCAAAGCGAGGTTGTTGAGGCTGACCGCAAATTCTGGGTGCTGCTCACCGTGAGCGACTCGCCTGATTTCCAGCGACTGCTTGAAGAGTGGGAGAGCCTCGTCGTCTCGCCCCATGTCGCGGTAAAGTGAGCCGAGGTTGTTGAGGCTGCTAGCAAAGGCTGGGTGCTGTTTGCCGAGAGCGACTCGCCGGATTTCCAGCGACTGCTTGTATAGCGATTCGCCCTCGTCGTATCGCCCCATGTCCCGGTAGTGTGAGGCGAGGTTGTTGAGGCTGTTGGCAAAGGCGGGATGCGACCCGCCGAGAGTGATTTGGCGGA
>JADFMZ010000098.1 GCA_022563615.1 Planctomycetota bacterium | reverse complement strand
ATGACTGCGTTATCGCTGAGGCTTAGGCCGGTCATCGCATCGACCTCGATGTAGGGATCTTTGTGAAACGGGTCTGCACCGGGAAGCATGAAGCGCCGCTCGATGCCGCCCCCGTCGGTATAGGGGATTCCGTTGGTCTCCCAGTCGTCGAGCAGGCCGTCACCGTCCGTGTCGCCGCCAACATCGAAGAGATACGCCGAACCGCACAGGATGCCTCCCGTACAGTCGTCCCCGGCGGCCCCGACCAGGGCCACGTCGCCGGAGAGGGAAACGGAAAAGCCGAAGAAATCGCCCGCCGCGCCGTCGGAGGCGGTGAGCTTGGCCTCCTCCACCCAGGATGAGCCGTTGAAGCGATAGACGTAGGCCGAGCCGCAGGGGCCGCCGCCCGCCGGACAGTCGTCGGATCGGGCCCCCACCAGGGCCGTGTCGCCGGAGAGGGAAACGGAACCGCCGAACAAATCGCCCGCCGCGCCGTCGGAGGCGGTGAGCTTGGCGAGTTGGTCGCCGAGGGCACCGTGCGCCGCCCCGCTGCTCAGAACCATTGCTCCGCCGGCAAAGAAAACTAGCAAGAGATGTCGCACGTTCGCCTCCTTCGCTTCAGTTGATATTCACCAGCACATGGCTCCATCCGTCACCGCCGCCCAGCCATTCGCATATGAACGGTCAAGAACGCATAGTACCTATTCGGCCTCCAGGATTCAAGGATCTCGGTGAGCGATCCGAGGGCTTTCTCCAGATCCGAAAGCGGTGTGGCGTCGTGGAAGGGAATCTGATCCCGGTTTGGAGCCTATCCCATGAACCCTTGTGGCACCGGTTTTCAACCGGCGCCGGGTGCCGGGGGCAACGGGGTGGCATGGGCAACCTTGTTTGCCCGTGCTGTTCCGTGTAGGGAAAGTGCACGGGTAAGCTATCGCTGGAAGAAATCTGTCAGGAGCTAAAGGGGAATGACCGGGCCGTGCTGGAAGTCGCCGCGACGAAAGTATTCCTTGAGCGCGAAGCCGTCTTTCAAGGCAAGGAACTTGATGCCGAGCTTAAGCGTCTTAAGGGGCATCTTTTCGGATCCCTCAAGAAAGCCGAGACGCTGTTGAAAGACTGGGGGCTTTTGTAAACGCACAGCCGATTGCCGCCGGAAGGATGAAGATCGAACATGCTCTTGGGTCAAGAACACGATAGGATGCCCGTTATTGCGAAAGTGCTGGTCCGCGACGACGATGCGGTCAGCCTCGAGGTTGTTCGAGAGATACTTCAGAACGACGGACGGGTTGCGGGGCCGGGGCCGATGCGGTGTCATGGGAGGCGTCAGGAGAATCGTTGCGTGACCACTGAGGAAAGTTTGAGGCAAGAGCGGTCGGCTGTGGGAGAGGCTCTTGGTCGAATCGCAAGCGGGTGCTTTATCCTCACCGTGCAGGATGAGCGCCGATCGACCGGCGTTCTGGTTTCATGGGTGCAGCAAGCCGCGTTTGAACCGCCGATGGTGACCGTCTGTCTGCGGTCGGGTCGGCTGGCCGGCGAGCTGGTCGAGGCCTCGGGCCGGTTTCTGCTCAATGTTATCGGTGCGGACCCCAAGCCGATGTTCAAGCATTTCGGCAAGGGGTTCTCGTTGGACCAGGACGCCTTTGCAGGGCTGACGATCGAGCCGACCTCGTACGGGCCGTTGATCTCAGGCTGCCCGGCGCACCTCGGCTGCCGGGTAATCCAGAATGTGAGGGCAGGGGATCACGATCTGTACGTCGCCGAAGTCGAGGCTGGTCGCGTGGATGAAGGCGCTCAATCCTACACCCATCTGCGCGGCAACGGCTTTTCCTACTGAGCGCCAATCACATGATTTGTTGGGGCTGGGGCGTTGGTGTTCAATTGCGCGCTGAACACACAGGTTTCAACCCCGTGCCGCACTTATTGCGATGGTGTTCTTAAGCTCGACTCTCTGTCACGGACGGCCATGAGCCGCCAAGAAGGAAAGGGCTGAGCTTATCGCCGTTTTCGGCGAAGAAGGGTCAGGGCGCCCAGGGCCAGCAGCGAAAGCGTGACCGGCTCCGGGACATACGTACCGCGAAGGGTCCAGGATTCGAACTGGCCGCTGCCCCCCGCGGAGTCGTCAATGACCACGAGGTACCAGGGCAGCGGGTTGCCGCCCGTTCCGCCCACAAAGGTGGACAAACCCGAATCGCGACCGGTCGTCAGCCCTTCCGGTTGGTAGGTGCCGGAGAAAATCTGCGAATCGCTCGGTGGGGGAGCGCTTGCGCTATCGGAGAAAGTCAGGTTGACGCCCAGCAACGGATCACCATCGCCAAGGTCCGTCATGATGTTGATGTCATCGCCGAAGGGGCTGATGAGAAAAATGTCCAGATCTTCGGGGTCCGCGTGAAACAACCCGTTGATGTCCAGCTCGATGGAAGTGATCTCGGCGATGTCCGGTGACATCACAATCCTGTACACGGAAAGATCATTGTCCGGTATGTCCGCGTTTACGACTTGCGTAAAGCTGAAAGAAACCTCCGAGGGACTCCCCGCCAACGCAACCGAACCGCTGAACAGACAGGCTAACGCACAAGCCAAAGATACGACGAATCGCTTCATCCTTCCAACCTCCAGATGCCTAACGCGACCTGAGGCAGATCACCCCGTTGAGCAACGCTGCTAACTTCGTCCCCCAATCCAGTATTGCCCGGCCATCGCCAGCCAACCTGGATCAATCCGACTGTGCCTCAGTATAGGGTGGTCGGGAAAAGACATCAAGCGGCTATTCTCTGGAAAAACTCGACGCTCTCTTGCCGTCCCCAGGGACGACCCGACGGGATTGCCATTGGCAGTAGCCGTGATTGCATTTCGCGTATCCAACGTCCGGTAAGGACGGCGATCCATATATCAAAACGCTACAATCGCCAGTTTGACCTACCAGGCCATCCTGAAATCAGGTACTAGCCCTCGATTTGTCAAGTTCGTGCTTTTTTTATCAAGCAATAGTTTTATGTTGCGGAACCGTTCGATTCCGACTTTGAGAGCCAGTCCATTCCGAACACTCTCCGCGTGGTTTGACACACGAATGACAAGCTGGGCATACCCGATGCCAGTGAATGAATAGGACAATGTTGTCAAACGTCCACAAGGAGATGGCCGGCGGGTTCCGGTAACCGCTTACTCTATCTGACCTTGCAGATCTTTGAGGCCGGATGGTGGTTGAAGATGGCCTGTTGTCCTGCTAGAGTGAAGCGGCAGCATTACCCACCAAGGGGGGTAGCGCGACGGCGCGGAGGGTTCCGTTCAACGATCGCGTGTCAGGGGAGAGGGTTTGTGACGCGGCTGTTCACATCCCGGTCCGGTGCGTACTGGGCGACATCCTGTGTGCGCCGCAGGTGCAACCCGAATAAGCCTTTCAACATGACCTACTATTCAAGAAAAACCAGGCCCCTCCAGATCCTGGAGATCCTAATCATCGTTCTGTGCTTGAGCGCGGGAGCGATCGCCGGTGCGCCCGCCCCGCCGGCTGGGACTGAACCAGGCCGTCAGGTCTGGGTCATTTCCGAGGGTACCACGACGCTGTCGATCAGCCGGGCGATATCGGTCTCGCGCCAATCGGGCAAGCGAACCGGCGACGTGCGAATGGGACGAACGGGCGAACTTGATTCTTCCGGACCGGTCATTCTCTCGATCGAGCCCGGCTCGCAGATCGTCGTTTCGTTTGAGAACGGCGCGATCGAAATGATTGACGGGAGCATCGCGCATAGCAGCGGCCTGACGTTTTCCGGACTCGCCGGCGCCGAGGTGCTGGCTGATCTGGTCATCCTACCCGAAGGCGGTATGAGCTCGGCTGCTCTTCGCGTGACGGACAGCCGCTGGGATGACGGGGGTGGGCTTATCTTGACCGGGGTGCAGTTTCGGCTCGGTCCGGCAGAGGGCATGTTAACCATCTCCACCGACGAGGTCCGGCTCACGCCACGTTTAGCAGCGGCGCTGGGCGTGTCTCAGCCGACAGAGGGTTCAATCGGTGGTGTGTTGATCGAAGCGAAGTTCGATCGTGTGGGCAGCTTCGAGCCGGCGCCACCCGCCGTGTTGTCGCAAGACGACGCTTCGTCGGCGGTTGCCGTCGTTGTCGGACCTGATGTGATCGTTTTCAGCCTGCCTGGAATGCGGCACTACGGTGTCGCCCCGGATCCGAACACGGGGGAATACATCTCAGCTTTCGCCGTGGCGACCACCTCATGCAATATCGGTGACGAACCGCTCCTGTGGATTCCCAACACGAATCAGGTGCCCATGATCGGGCAGAACATGTTTCGCCTTCGAAATCAACGGTTCGAGCAGATCGGGATGTCGTGGCTCAAGCACGGCTTCTTCGCGCTCACGCAGAATCAATGCGGGGATTGCATCGATCCCTGTTGTATTGAGGATGAGAACGGTACGACATGTCCGTTTTGTCCCCGCGGCTCCAGGCTGGGGGTGAACTGCTCCGATCCCTATTCCGCCGGCCTGAATGGAACTCAGACCAACTTGGGTCCGCGCTGGCAGGTTAACCCCTTTACCGGTGAGTATCCCTATCCTTTTGCGAGTCCAACGATAACGCCGGTGATCGGGCGCCGGCTCCAGGTACACAACATCGACTTGGATCCCAACGTGAACGCCGGGGCCCGCTACTACGTGGAGGGCCAATACATCACGCCCGACGAGCCGGCGTTCGATAATCAACACAACAACGTGTCGTACCGCAACGTCACCATCGTGCCGGAGGACGGCGTGGATTGCCGAAACCTGACGGGCGACGTGGACGGCTATTGCGGGGCGCCATTTGGTTCCACGCAGCGCCAGAAGCCCGCGATTCGGGCCTGGAAGGTTGCCGACTCATCGGTGGTCGAAACGGATGTCTGGGTGCCCGGTGAGGGGTTGATGATTCTGGCGGCCAAGGTGGTCGAGGTGGGCAACGGGCTGTGGCGTTATGAATATGCCTTGCAGAACATCAGCTCCGACCGTGCCGTCGGTTCGTTCACCGTACCGTTGCCGGAAGGAGCGGTGCTCACCAACGTCGGTTTCCACGATGTGGACTACCACAGCGGCGAACCGTTCGATCTGGCGGATTGGCCCCATGACGTTGGGATTGACGGCATCACCTGGGCCACCACCTCCTACGATGTGGATGCCAACGCCAACGCCCTGCGCTGGGGCACGCTGTACAACTTCCGTTTCGACGCCACCGTAGGGCCGGAACCGTCAACGCTGACGCTCGGGCTGTTCAAGCCGGGTGATCCAACCGAGGTCTTCGTGACGACGATCGGCCCGGCGGAGGGGTTCGTCGACTGCAACGGCAACAGTATCACCGACTCCTGCGATCTCGAATGTTCAGACGTTTGCCCCAAGCCTTGCGGCGGCAGCGCGGACTGCCAGGGCAACGGCATTCCCGATGAGTGTGAGCCGGATTGCAACGAGAACCTTGTCGCCGATGAGTGTGACATTCTCGACGAAACGAGTGAGGATTGCGACGGCAACGGGGTGCCCGATGAGTGCGATCCGGACTGCGACGGGGACACGATCCCCGACACCTGCGAAACGGTGTTTGATACCGATCAGGATTGCGTGTTGGACTGCGACGACCTCTGCCCGGAGACCACTCCGCAGGGTGCCTGCTGCTGTCCGCAACGATGCTGTTTCCCATCGAACATCTGTTTCCCCCCGGGTGATCTGACTCCCGATGAGTGTCTCGCGCTCGGGGGCATGCTGGAATGCACCATGGAACTGTGTCGTAACGGGTGCCTGATTGGCGACGGCGACGGTGACGGCGATCTGGATCTTCGGGATGCGCACGGTTTCCAAAATTGCTACAGCGGGTTGGTGGAGAGCGCCGCCTTTGTGAGCCCCACAACGGAATGTTTGTTGTGGTTTGATTTCGACGAAGACAACGACGTGGACTTGGACGACTACGGACAGTTTTTGGGAGGCTACCTGGGACCGCGAGGTCCGTAGTCTGCCAGGACGGAACCTGTGGACGAACGGGAACGAGTAGCGTGATTCGCGGATTGTTCGACTATTGGAGCCGCAGGTTAAAACCTGCGCGTGACCTGCAGTCACAAGGAATCGTGACATCGCGCGGGCTGAAGCCCGCGGCTCAGGCGGTCAATGGGATAGACTCTTAAGGTCAAAACAGGCTATGGCGGGAAGGTTAAGAAGCAAGACGTTATCCGTACTCTGGTCTTGCGCGGCGATCGTGCTCGTCGTTGCGAGCCTGGCGCGCGGCACGGATCCGGTACGGACAGCCCCCATTCGGGATGCGGCATCTGCTGTCGACTCCATCGACCTCTACATGGAACAAGGTATCTCCTGCGCGTCGGACGGCGACTGCAACGACCACAACGCCTGCACGGAAGATAGCTGCGTCGAAGAAGCCTGCACGAACGCAACCCTGCCCGGCTGCGTCCCCTGCCAAGCCGGAATCCGCCAGGCGCTGGCCAACCTGGCTGAGCAAGGCCTCGCCGTCGACGCGCATCTGCTGGGTATTACGGATACCGGCGAACGGGGATTCTCCTGTCTGACCGACAGCGTGTTGAACCTTTTGGATGGAACCGTTCCGGGGGAATTGGACACTTGCGTGTTTCCAGAGGGTCCATCGCCGTCCGAATCCTGGGGGCCGGCCACTGCCATCGTGGCGGAACGATGGTCCTGGCTTGAAGGCGCACGAAGGGTGATCGTTCCGATCGGCGATGAAGGCCCCT
Source organism: Planctomycetota bacterium (assembly GCA_022563615.1). Lineage (GTDB taxonomy): Bacteria > Planctomycetota > Phycisphaerae > UBA1845 > UBA1845 > JADFMZ01. Next base: position 2,589 of record JADFMZ010000098.1, on the reverse strand, counting down.
GCAACGGCACCCGCCTGGAGGGGTGCAACGATCCCGGCGACGACCGCGACACGATCGAAAACGCGATCGCCGTGGCCTTTCTTCAGGACGTAATCGTCTCGCCCATTATGGGGACCGGCTCAGATGAATGTACGTTGACGCTGGCGTCCCGTCTGGCAGATGGCACCGGCGGCACGATGCTTCGAACGGTGGACGCGACGTCCGGCCTGTCCGACGCCATCGTTCAAATGCTTCTGGACGCGTGCGGAACGGACGAACCGTGCCCGCCGCTCGAAGTCGTTTTCGTTATGGACACGTCGGGATCGATGCGGGATGAGGCGGACGCCTTGTGCGGCGACGATCAATGCGACGACGGAAACGCCTGCACCGATCAGGACACCTGCGTTGATGGAGTGTGCCTCGGCGTGCCCAACTTTGACGAGACGGTGTTCTGCTGTTCGCCGGAGACCGGCTCCTTGATTCGCCTCGACGACGAGTTTCCCTGTACGGAGGATCTCTGCGATCCTCAGACCGGTCGGGTCCAGCATATTCCGTTTGAGGATGGCACACCCTGTGATGATGGCCTGTTCTGCACGGTCGGAACCGTCTGCTCCTTCAGTTTTTGTGAAGGTGGGTCCACGCGCGATTGCAGTTCCTTGGCCGAGGGGTGCGTCGTGGGCGTGTGCAACGAACAGACGGACCAATGCGAGCTAGGCGGTCAGGCACCGGAGGGCACGACCTGCGACGACGGAGATGTCTGCACCTCCCCGGATACCTGCGACTTCGACGGTCTTTGCGTGGGAACCGACCTGAACAAGACGCCCTGCACGAGCAGCGATGACTGCTTCGGGGTGTCGTGCGACCCTGGCACGGGATTCTGTCGGTGCAACGAAACGCCTCTGCTCTGCCTCAAGGCTGTGGCTGGAGCGCTACCGGCTGGGGACTGCTTTCTCCCCGACGAGGTAGTGACGGTTCTGGTCGAACTTGGATTCAGCACGACGATCGTGATCGGCGGCGACCTGCACATCGACTACGACCCAGCCGTGTTCGACTTCGTCGACGTCGTGCCCGGTCAAACGGTGGACCCGGAGTCGCCGTTTGCGCTGCCGCTGTTCCTGATGGTGGATGAAATCGCCGGTCGAGTCACCTACTCGATCGGAACGCCGCCGGGCGAGCCGGGTACAACCGGGCCGGCGATCATGGCCGCCGTGCGCTTCGTCGTTCGCTCCGCCTGCACGTCGGATGAGCTGTGCTTCCTGAACGAAAACCCCTTCACCACGAAGCTGACCGGCATCGGGGGTGAGCTCGTTCCGTTCGTCGAGTGTTGTACCGGAGAGTTGATCATCCACGGGGCTGCACCGATCGTATCGTGCCCGCCCGATATCAAGGTCAACGCCGATCCGGGCACCGCGCGGGCCACCGTGACCTGGACGCCGCCCGTCGCCGAGGGCGAGTGCGACGGCGAGCTGGCTGTGTCCTGTACCGCTGAGCATAGTTTCGGTGTGAATATCGATCACCTGATTCAAACCGGCGGGTTGTTTCCGGTCGGGCTTTCGCAATTCGAATGCACGACCACGGACTCGTGCGGTGGCGTGGGAACCTGCGCCTGGAACGTGGAAATCAGCCAGTTCAACCTCGTCGAGGTGGATCTGGAGCTATCGCCGCGAATGAGTGAGGACAGCGCGTCGCAGCCGTTGAGCCGGTGCATCGAGTTTGAGTTCTTCTCCAATTGCGTTCAGCGGCCGGAGGTGGTGCGCGAGACCGTTTCGTTTGGTCTTCCTTTTGATCTTACAGGCCACGCGACCGGGGTGACGTTCAAGGTTCCCGCCGGCGCTTATGTTTGCGTCACGGCACGCGACCCTCAACACACCCTCCGGTCCTTTGCCAGCCCCGAGATCGTAGGCGACCGTTTCCGGCTCACCTTCGCCGGTGACCCGTTCTTCGGCGGCAACTGGCTTGTGAACGGCAACCTGGACGGCAACAACATCGTGGACATCCTTGATTTCGGGATTTTTCTCGAGCACTACCTGACGGCTAGGAACCCCAACGCGACCTGTGACACGACCGAGGTCAACGCCGATTTCAACGCGGATGGAGTCGTGGACCAACTCGACCTGTCGTTCATTTCGCTGAACTTCCTGATGAGCGACAAGAACTCCTGTTGTCCGAGCGCCACGAGCGCCGCCGCGCTGCAACCTCGGATTGAGGTTTCCCTCGCCGAACTGCGGACCCTTGGGCTGGGCCGCCTTGGGCGACTCGACGTCGACGGTGACGGCTGGCTGACCCTGTCCGATATCGCCGCCGTGCTTCAAACGGGACTACCAGCCCCGGCCAAGCGCCTGCGTTTACCTTCCGAGCGATCCCGCCTGAGTCGCTGAGCGGTCCTGGGTATGTTTCGCAAATCTCACGACTCATACGCATCTGGATTAGTTCGTGGTTGTCGTCATGAGTTGTGCAACGCTTTGAGGTTCGTCGGAATTAGAAGTGTTCCGCGCTCGATCTAATCCCGATGCGTATCACTGAGCCGCAGGCTTCAGCCTGCGCGAACGCTCCCGTAGCGAAAATCCGGCGGAATCAATCATGATGATAGGCGCGCAATTTGTGAAACGT
>JADFMZ010000430.1 GCA_022563615.1 Planctomycetota bacterium | reverse complement strand
GACATCGTCCACCAGTCGCCCTAGCTCATCGCCAATCTCAGAGATGGACAGTTCCTCGAGGATCTTGCGATCGGCGAATTCAACGACTCTCACCTCGCCGTTTTCCGTAATCGTCAGGTGAGACTGCTTTTCGGTCATGGCTACTGGGCTCCTCTTACAGAAACGGCGGGAATCGCTCGGCGTGAGCGACAAACCGCCGCCTGTGAGTCTAAGCCGACCCACTTGCGTGTCAAGAATCGTCGTGAAGGCCAACCCGTTGTGGTATACTATCATGTGGTCGAAATGACGGCCCCTAATCCGTGAACTCAACAGTATGTCGAACCTCAAATCCATGGCAGCATTGGCGGTTCTCGCGTTCCTTTTGGTTGCCGAACCGGCCGTGGCGTGGGGACCGGCCACGCACATCGGGCTTGCCGAATCCATCCTGGACCGGCTGGCGCTGCTGCCGCCGGCCATCGCGGCCATCCTGGGGCGACACCAGCTGGCGTACTTGTATGGCTCCATCGCGGCCGATGTCGTCTTTGCCAAGCGGCTGAGCCGTGTCAAACAGTTCTGCCACCACTGGTCCACCGGCTTTCGCTTGCTCGACGCGGCTGAAACAGACCGCGACCGGTCGTTTGCGTATGGCTACCTGTCTCACCTGGCGGCCGACACCGTCGCCCACGGCAAGTTTGTTCCCCGCCAAATCGTCGTTAGCAACTGCGCGGTGGGCTTGGGGCATCTGTATTGGGAGCTTCGCGCCGACTCCATGCAAAGTGAACACAGTTGGGCGCTGCTGTCCGATGTGCTGCGGCAGGACCACCAGCGGCACCACCGCGCCCTGGAGTGTCATATTATTGACACTTTTCTGCCCTACGGGATGAACCGCAGACTGTTTGAGCGGTTGAACGCCTTGACCGTTCGCCGACGTTTTCGCCGTACCGTGGACGTATGGAACCGGTGCTCGCGTTGGCACCTTCCACCCGAACTGCTGGCGGGCTACCAGTCGGAATGCATCGACCGGATCGAGTCCGTGCTGACTCTGGAAGATCACTCGCCCGTACTCCGCGATGATCCCAACGGAACGTCCGCCTTGATGCAACTCCGCGCCCGCCGGCGCCAAGTTCGACGATGGAGGATGATGGGTTTCCCGGCTAGACACCACGTTCTGGAAGCCTTGCGAGGACTGGCTCCTGAATCTTCGTCGGGAGGCTCGGGCTTCGCGTGGTCGGAAGGTCGAAGGTCGAAAGTCGGAAGGTCAGCGGAGGGGTGCCGGCAATTATCCGAATAGACAAGGGAGGTTGCGAACCATATCGGAAATGTCTAGAATGGCGGCAAGTCGGGAAGCAGGTGGGATGCCTATTTTTCCAGGAGGATAACTGTGCGGAGCACAAGAAACGAGGCAGGGGCGATGCATCTATTTACGTCGGAATCGGTCTCGATGGGCCACCCGGACAAGGTTGCCGACCAGATCTCCGACGCCCTGTTGGATAGCCTGTTGGAGCACGACCCGCAGGCGCGGGCGGCCATTGAAACACTCGTAACGACGGGTCTGGTCGTCATTGCCGGTGAGGTCACGGTGCACAACGATCGGGCATTGGCGGCGCTGAGCCGGGCCGAAGATACGGTTCGTGATGCCATTCGCGGGATTGGCTACGACGACCCGGAGTCCGGCTTCGACTATCGCAGTTGCGCCGTGGTGCGCACCATCCACGCCCAATCACCGGACATCAGTCGCGGCGTGACGGAAGGAGAAGGCCTTCACGCCGAGCAGGGCGCCGGTGACCAGGGCATGATGTTCGGCTTTGCCTGCAACGAGACTGAGGCGCTGATGCCGCTGCCGATCCAGTTGGCCCATCGCCTTGTTGAACGATTGGCCGAGGTGCGCCAATCGGGCCGGCTCGACTGGCTTCGCCCGGACGGAAAATCACAGGTAACGGTTGCCTACGAGAACGGCACGCCGATGGGTCTTGATACGATCGTAATCTCAACACAGCACACGACCGAAGTGGTCGATCCCAAGACCGGCAACATGAGCGAAGAGGCGAGACAGGCGATCGAACGCGAGGTTATCCGGCCGACCGTGGAGCAGGAGTGCCCGAGGCTTGGGTCGGACAAGATCACGATACACGTTAACCCCACTGGACGATTTGTGGTCGGGGGCCCCCACGGGGACTCGGGTCTGACCGGCCGAAAGATCATCGTGGACACCTACGGCGGGCGGGGCCGACACGGCGGTGGGGCCTTTTCCGGTAAGGATCCGACCAAGGTCGATCGCTCAGCCACGTACATGGCCCGTCATATCGCCAAGAACATCGTCGCCGCCGGTTTGGCGGGGCAGTGTGAGGTACAGCTTGCCTACGCGATCGGGGTGGCCGATCCGGTCAGCGTGTCCGTGGACACGTTCGGCACGAGTGAGCTGTCGCCATCGGTGCTGGCGGATCTGGTGCGAGAGATGTTCCCGCTCAAGCCCGGTGAGATCATCGAATACCTGGACCTGCGCCGACCGATCTATTTGGAGACCGCACGCCATGGCCACTTCGGTCGCCAGGCTGAGGGCTTTACCTGGGAAAAGACCCACCGTGTCGACGATCTTCGGAGCAGTGTCAACGTGAAACAAGCCGTTTGAGTATGTGCGGGAAAAGGGTCACGATCAACCGTCCAACGGCCGTGAAGAGACGGTTCTCGGCAAGAAACCTCTTTCAAAACCGAGCCGCAGGCTTC
>JADFMZ010000429.1 GCA_022563615.1 Planctomycetota bacterium | reverse complement strand
TTTCTTGTAGCGAATCAACGTCCACACAACCAATGTCGGCGACGAAGTTTGGAAATGGCCAGTTATTTATTTACGTTCGCTTAGTTCGATTGCCCCCCTTGGTCATAGTCATACGCTGTGATTGTGGGTACGGGCAACGTTCTCGGTGGACACTCCACCGTACGACCTCAAAATGACTTTCCACACTCCGGGCAGCGATGTTCCGGTAACCCTGTTAGGTTGTACCCGCATTCCTGGCAGTGACCCTCAGCGAACGGCTTTCGCGCCAAGTAGCGGGCGCCGAGAAAACCCCCCAAAAAAACGTTTGGATAGATTGCGATCGTGAAAATGCTCTGCTGGATCGTCAACCTCCAGTTCTCTTGTCGGAACCCCCGAAGGACATAGCCCACTGGGGATACATGGTCGATAAGGTCGATAAGACTGGTAGCGAGAAACACTACCAGGAAGGCGACACTGAACCGGCCCCAGTGCCTGAAGAACATCTTCCCGATCACAAGCCCAGCGCAAAACATGACAACTGAATCCGGAAGAAAGAAAATGATGAAGAAGCTCACATCCGGACTAATAGAGGCCAGACGCGTCTGAAGAAGCCAGCGCCCGACTGCGTGACCGGGGTTCCAATTCAACCACACAAAGGGCAAGAGGAGACGTGCAAGAAAAATGCCTGATAACGCCGCGACCGCGCAGACGCCTATCAAAACTAGACCCCATTGGTAGGAAGATCGCCCTTGAGTATGCAGGTTACGTTCCACCCTTCCGTTCTCCAATTGAAGGTACGTAGTACGTGGGGTCCGCCGTGCGGACCAAGGTGTATGCGTAGACCACTACCCGGGATCATTCCAAAATGGTCCGCACGGCGGACCCTACATCGGAATGGGCCGCACGAGGAACCCCACATCGGAATGGCCCGCGCGGCGGACCCTACGTTGCGCCGGGGGGAATGGATTAAGGGATGCACTGGCCGTTGTTCTCGTAATCGGAGATTTTTTGCAGACGGCGCTCGTGGCGGCCGCCCTCGTATTCCGTTTGGAGCCATACCGAGACAATGCGGCGGAGAAGTTCATCTCCGATCAGGTCACCCGGCAGACAAAGAACGTTGGCGTTGTTGTGTCGTCGGGACATTTCCGCGGTCAGCTCATCGTGGCACAAGGCTGCTCGTATCCCGCGCACCTTGTTGGCGGACATGGACATACCGATTCCCGTTCCGCAGAAAAAAATGCCGCGATCGGATTCGCCGTTGGCGACGGAGGTCGCGCCGGTCAGAGCGGTGTCGGGGTAGTCGCAGCTCTCACGAGCGTTGCAGCCGAAGTCCACAACATCGTGACCAGCCTCAGTGAGGTAGGATTTGACCTGCTCCTTGGCATGGTAGCCTCGATGGTCGCTGGCCAGGGCGATATTCATAGCGTTACCTCCTGTAGTCGTTCATGCAAGGCCTGTTCGATCCGCGCGGCGCAAGACTCATACTCTTCCTGCGATCCGCCGAGGGGATCCTGCACATCTTCATCTTGGACAAGCAGAGCAATCCGATGAGCGGCATCGGGCGCCATTTCGATCATCCGATCACGATGGGAGCGCGTCATCACGAAGATATAGTCCGCCTGCTGGATCATTTCAGCGGTCAAGGCTTTGGACTGATGGTCGGACAGATCCATACCCCGGTCAGCCATCGCCCGCCGGGCGTGGTCCGAAATGCCACCATATCCACCGGCGGTGCCGGCTGAGTTAACCACGACGCCTGATCGGCCTAGATCCTGAGGCGAGCATCCCAAACGCCTGGCGAGTTCGCGCTGGGCAAGCGCCGCCGCCATCGGGCTTCGACACGTATTGCCCGTGCAGACCAAAAGGACCACCACCGTCGAGAGCCGCTCCACGATCCGAGCGTCATACACGCCCTCCCGCACAATCTCGTATTGGGAATCGCGCACTCGGACAATCGTGGACGGCTTGGAGTACCGCGTTGGACCCGTATCGATCAACAACTCAATGCGCCCGTCCAGCTCCTTCAAGACGTCGGTCGCCGTCAATGGTGGTGCATGGTCCGCCAGGTTCGCACTGGCCGCCACGATCGGCGCATCGACAGACTGCAACAACGCCTGGGCGACCGGGTCGTTGGGACAGCGCAGGCCAATCGTGTTTTGATAGTACATCGCCGCCGCCGCCGATCCGTTCAACCCGGACATCATCGGCGCCCGGCTCGGATCCTCCACGTCCAGAATCAGGGTTAGCGGCCCGGGCCAGCCTTTGCGAACGAATCGCGCAGCCACGCCGCTGAGGTCCGGGACATAACTGGTTGCGTCCTCGGGGGAGCCGATGTGCACCGTAAACGCCTTGTCGGGCGATCGCGACTTCACCTCGCGGAGTCGGGTCATCGCTTCGGCGTCGTCGGCGCGTGCAGCCACACCGTATACGGTGTCGGTCGGAAAGCCCACCAGGTGACCGCTTCGCAAGACCTCAACAGCCCTGCGGACGGCATCCGTGCAGTCGCCGCCCGCCTCGATTTTGATCACCTCCGTCGCCATGAGAAGCTCTCGTTAGAACAAGACGTTACGCCCGAGAGTGCGTTTGTCAAGCATGTCAGACAGGCTGAGGCGATGCGCAACCGCTTGGAAGGCGATTCGTCCGTGTGAACAGACCGAAACCGGCGGCGAGGGCTGCAAGCTGTGTTTTCGTACGGAAGGCGGTAGGGCAGGTCGGCGTCGCGCG
>JADFMZ010000097.1 GCA_022563615.1 Planctomycetota bacterium | reverse complement strand
TACTGTCCCTCCTCTTTGGTGGCGTCCTTCGTCTTGATCCAGCCGGCCATTCGGTAACGCCGGTTCGGACGGGCCGGCATTCGATCGGTTTCGATCGCCCACCACCAGGTCGTGTCGGCGCCGCCCTTCAAATGCAGGCTGCGAGCACCGGAATGTGCCGTCGTGTCGTCCAGGGTTACGGACGACTCAATTCGTTCTCCCGGCTGCTCCGCCCCCTTACGCTGGTACCAGCCGGTAAATTCGTCTTCGAAGGACGAATTGAGGATGCGGTTCCCGCTCCAGCGAATCTCCGGTTGTGCCACGGCAAGTGGGGCGGCAACCGGAATGCACAAGCCGGGCACAATGACCCACGTCCATCGCATGTATCGTTGCAGAAAGAACATACCCAAATCTTGCGCGCCGCCACGCCGTCCGTCAAGTCCCCCCGGCGGTACGTTGCCCGATTGGACGGGCGTCGTTTCCGGACTCTCGCGAAGGGGGTCATGCTCGCCGGCTACACCGAGAATCGATGCTGGACACTTTTCCCCCCGGTGTTAGCCGGGCTGGGGGAGGGCTCCGCCGCTGACGTCGGTGTCCGGCTCCGCATCCGGATCAGCCTTGACCGGGCGGGCCAAACCGACAGGCTCCTCGGCAACCGCCGTATCAAGCAAGTCTTCGACGCTGCTCCGCTGGAGTGATTCTCCACGGAGCAACGCGTTGACTTCGTCGCCGCTGAGGGTTTCGAACTGGAGCAAGGCCTTGGCGATCACCTCGACTTTGTCGCGGTTCTCGGTGATCGTATTTTTGGCGGCGGCGTAGGCCTCGTCCAGGATGCGCTTTACCTCTTGGTCAATAATCTCGGCAGTTTTGTCGGAGTAGTCCCGTCCGCCGAGATCGATCATGCCGGTATGGGAATCGTCATCACCGTAATAAACCAACCCGAGCTTCTTACCCATGCCCCAATCCCGGATCATGTGCCGGCTGATTTCCGTCGCCTGCTTGATGTCTGAGGCCGCCCCGCTACTGATCTCGTTGAAGAACACTTCCTCGGCGATGCGTCCACCAAACATGACGCGCAACGTGGCCTGCAGGTAGCTCTGGGTATACACCATTCGATCACGCTCCGGCAGCGCGAAGGTCGCCCCGCCGGCGTTGCCTCTTGGAATAATGCTGACCTTATGCAGGGGGTCGGCGTCCTTGTCCAACGCATGGAGGAGCGCGTGACCGGCCTCGTGGTAGGCGGTGATTTTTCGGTCTCGCTCGTCCACGGAGGCGCTCTTCTTGGCCCGACCCCAGCGAACCTTGTCGCGGGCTTCCTCAAGGTCTTCCTGCTCCACGTATTCCTTGTTGCTCAGGGTGGCGATCAGGGCGGATTCGTTGACCAGGGCGGCCAGTTCCGCGCCGCTGAACATCGGCGTGCCCCGTGCGATCCGGCGGATGTCCACGGTCGGGCCCACCTTGATCCGACGCATGTGCACCTTCATGATTTCCTGGCGACCCTTTACGTCCGGGAGCGACACGAAAACCTGGCGATCGAAACGCCCCGGGCGGACCAACGCCGGATCGAGCACGTCGGCCCGGTTCGTTGCGGCAATGATGATCACCTGGGAACTCGTTTCAAATCCGTCCATCTCGACCAGAATAGCGTTGAGCGTTTGTTCGCGTTCGTCGTGCCCGCCGCCGGCGAAACTGGCTCCCCGGCGCCGACCCACGGCGTCAATTTCGTCCAGGAATACGATGCACGGTGAGTTTTCCTTGGCCTGCTTGAACAGATCGCGTACGCGCGATGCTCCGACCCCGACGAACATCTCGACAAAGTCCGATCCGCTGATGGAAAAGAACGGCACGTCGGCCTCGCCGGCGATCGCCTTGGCCAGCAAGGTCTTGCCGCAGCCTGGAGCGCCGACGAGCAGGATGCCGCGAGGGATCCGTCCACCCAGACGCTGAAACTTCTTCGGAGACCTAAGAAACTCAATAATCTCCTCGACTTCCTCCTTGGCTTCCTCAATCCCGGCCACATCGGCGAAGGTGGTCTGCGTATGCTCTTTGTGCGTGACACGATGCCGCGATCGACCGAAGTTGCCCAGCATTCCCCCGGCCCCGCCGGCGCCGCGCAGTTGCCGGAAAACGAAAAACCAGATGAAACCGATCACCAGAAGCCAGGGCAACGTGCTGACCAGCACGAGCAGGAACTGGCTCGGCTTTTCCGACTTGATGACGGCGTCTTCGGGCAGGGACTCTCGGAGTTCCTTGAGGAATTCGCTGTCGATGGTGCCGCGGGGGAAGTCGACCTTGAACTGTAAAGAGCTGTTGGGCGGCGATCCTTCCGGCAGTCGCTTCATCAGCCCCTCGACCACACCGCCCTCGTGAATCACCACACGCTCAACGTTCTGGTTCTTGACCTGTTTCCAGAAGTCACTGATTGCGAATTCGTGCGAAGGGCTCAGCGAGTCGTTGAGCACAGCCACCAGCGCCATGGCCAGGGCCAGCAGTACGAGCCAGCTCACCATGTTGCGAGAAAGGCGCGGACCCGGCGTTCCCGGCGGGCGTTTCGGATCCTCGGGTTTTTGCGGCGCCGGCTCGTTCTCGTTCGTCATTCCAATCGCTCCGCCTCCACATGCCTCTTCCGCCGCGTCCGGCCCCGCAAACGGCGAGCCCGGGCCTGGAAGGAGACCAAAAGGATCATAGGGATGCTACCATTGCGTTTCCATCGCCTCGACGATTTGTTCAGCCAACCCGTCCAGGGCGCGAGTCATTCCCACGGTAAAGGATTCTCCCACAGGCGGAATATAGCTAGTTTGATACACGAAGCGCGGCCTCTCAACGAGAATGTCACCCGAGCGCATGTCCTGGAATCGAAAGCGCACGACCACGGTCGAGCCGATTTCCCGAGGAAGGTCGGTTTCGAAATCGTCCCCAAAGGTGCGATTCCGGACCTGGACGATGCTGCCGGTCAGGAGCGCATCCGCCTTCCCACGCGACGCGATCCGGTACGGTGTGTCCATCTCGATTCGCTTGATGATCGCTTCGGTCAGACGAAACTCCAACTCGCGTCGAAACTCCTCGGAGTGGAACATTTCGACGTGAACCGACTGAATATCGGTCGCGAATGGTCGGGCCGTCGAGTATCCGCACCCGCCCGAAAGCAACCCGCCGAGGATCGGAAGCATCACCGCACGCGCCGTCATCCACGTGGTGAGCGGCCAACGGCAGGCGGCACGGGGTCTGGGTTCACACGGGCGATCACGCTCCGCAATCGGTCGGCGAACCGATGGGCCGCGCAGCACCGACTCCACGCGCGCCCGATGCTCAGGGATGCTCGCTTCAAAACTCACGGTTGTTGTTCACCTGCCAATCCAATCCATCACGTTACTGGGCGAACCACGAGCGCGCAATTAAACGGCTGCGCTACGGCTTGGCGTCCTCCGGCGAATGCTTCGCCGGCTCGGTCCGCTCCAGCAAGCCGAGCCGCTCCAGTCTTTCGGTCGCCCGGGTCTGGGCGATCGTGTCGGGCCAATCCTGACGCACCCGCTCATAATACCAAACTGCGGAAGAAAGATGCTCCGTCCGTTCGTAGTATCGCCCAACGCGGAAGTCCTTGCCGGCCCGCATTTCACGGATGCTGTCCAAAACCGTGTCCACCCGATCACGCTGCGCTGAGGTCGGATACCGCAATCGATACTCCTCAAATCGGTCCTGGGCTTCGATCAGGGCCGCTTCGTCATATTCCACGCCACGGAAGCTCGCCATGGCTGCCTCCGCGGACCGGGCCAGGGCGAACTCGTGATACCGGCTACGCGGGTGCTCCCGCACGAGGCGCCCATACTCCAACTCCGCAAAATCATGCTCACCCTCGCGGAAGAGGTGGTCGGCCTTGGTCTTGATCGCCAGTTCCGCGTACTCACTGTCTGGGTAGTCCGTGGCGATCTCGTCGAGGATTTGATAGGCGACATCCGTACCCGAAAGCAGCCGCAAACCCAGTAGCTTTCGCTTGGCGCCGGCCAGATACACTTCGGCGACGACAAACTCCAGCCGCAAAGCCTCAGACGTCAGTCGTACGCCGGAAAACTCACCCAGGAACGTTTGCAAAACTTCGTGGGCCTGGTCGTACTTACGCCCGCCGATCAACGCCTCCGCCTTGGCGATCAGAATCGCCGGATAATGGCGGTCCTCCTGCCCATGGGTGCTGACGAAGCTCTTGATGGCGGAAAGGGCCTTGCCATGTCGGCCATCCTTGATCTGCACTCGGATGCGATGAAGATCTCCTTCGGGTGTGCCCGCTGCAGCCGGTGGGGGCAATTCCACCCATTCCTTGCGATCGGGATCGTAGGTAAGGGTTCGGGTTCGCGAAGGCTGTCCGACCGCCGGAGACGCGACATGAATCGTGGCTGCAAAGAGCAGCATGGAGCCGAGCAAGCCAATCCGAACAGCTGACAACACCGGAATCTCCCTTGCCGACATAGCCCTACGCCACTTGGCCGCACCACCATGCATTTTCGGACCCGGAGTCATGGGAACCATTGTACTGCCCAGCCAGCAGCAGACGCAAGCGCCGCGAGGAGCCGCTCAACCACAATGGCGGCGGCGTGTCAACGGACAGGAGGGCATCCTGGTTTGACAGCGTAGAGTCTCCGGGGCATACCTCGTTTCATGCGAACACATCCCAACCCGAGCCGTTCGCAGGCGCCGTTCACGATGGCGGACCTGGATTACGATCTGCCTGACGATCGGATCGCCCAACATCCCCTCCCGCGCCGGGACGCCGCGCGTATGCTGATCGTGGATCGCACCGCCCGAAGCTGGCGCGACGGCCGAATCACCGATTTGCCCGGCCTGTTGCAGCCTAAGGACCTGCTTGTCCTCAACGACACGCAGGTGGTTCCAGCCAGGCTAAGCGCCCGGCGCAAGACCGGAGGCGTCGTTCGAGGCCTGTTCCTGCTTGAAGAGAAGGTCGGTACCTGGCGGGTGATGTTCGAAGGATCACGACGGCTTCGCGAAGGCGAGATTTTGACGATTATGGCCGGCCACGATGAGTCGGTTACGTTGGAGTTGGCCACCTCTTATGGAGAGGGGCAGTGGCGAGTTCGAGTGAGTCCCGTACAGCAGTTTGGGGAGCTCCTCGATCGCATCGGCCAAACACCACTGCCGCCCTACATTCGTCGATCGCCGGATGAACTCGAGGCGGACGTGGATGACCGCCTGCGCTACCAGACGGTTTATGCCCGACACGCCGGCGCGATCGCAGCGCCCACGGCGGGACTGCATTTTACGCCCGAGTTGCTTGATGCGATTCGCGTTCACGGTGTGGAAGCGGCTTTCGTCACGCTTAGCGTGGGTCTGGGTACGTTCAAGCCTATCCGTGCGCTCGACCCGTCGCAGCACGCACTGGATTCCGAAGGGTATGAGCTGAAACCGGATGTCGCCCGCGCCGTCGGTGATTGCCGTGTTCGTGACGGATCTGTCGTCGCGGTCGGGACGACGACGGTTCGGGCACTGGAATCCGCCGGCCGGGAGACGCCGCAAGGTCTGGTGCGCGCCGCCTGCGGAAGCACCGATCTGTTCATTTATCCGCCCTATGAGTTCCGGGTCGTCGATGCCCTGCTGACCAATTTTCATCTGCCCCACAGCACGCTTCTGGCCCTGGTGATGGCCTTTGCCGATGTAGAGCTGATTCAACGCGCGTATCGCCACGCGGTCGAGCAAGGGTATCGGTTCTACAGTTTCGGTGATGCGATGTTCATCCGCTGACTTCGATGCGGGCCACTTGACTCCTATCCCCAAGCGCCCAGGCGTCGCCTAATTGGCATGATTATTGCTCAGGATATCGCGGCTCAGGACGTGTGAGGCCTGTCCGCACCAAGGTCGAAGAAAGAAATCCTAACCAACTCCGCCGATATGGGTCGGTAAGGGTGTAGAACCCGGCATAATTGTCCTTTTTCGTGTACTGCACGGGTTTCGTGGAATAATACCAAAAGAGCAGGCATCCAATATAATAGTGGGTCGGGCAGGACCGAAGCACGTCCGGTCGCGTTCGTCGTACGAACGCCGGCGGGCAGAGCAAGGGGGCCAAGCCACGACCTTCAGGGAGGTGCATGATGGTACGTTCGTCACTGTTGAGCGTGTTCTTGTTCGTCGGCTTAGGTCTCGCCGTATCCACAGATGCCTGGGGCCAGCGAAGCAGTGGCCGGAGCGGGCGCCACGCTGCACGTAGTAGTAGCAGCCACGCCCGTGGTGGCCACTCCAGCCGAACCGCGCGTAGTCAGCGCAGCTCTGCTGGAAGGCGAAGCGCTTCTACTCGTGCCACGCGCTCTAGTTCGCATCGCTCCGGTCGTTCGAGCAGGAGCGTTAGTGGTCAGCGCAGCACGGGAAGGCGCAGCGCCACTTCTCATGCCGGGCGCTCCAGTTCACGACGCACCGGACATTCGAATAAGAGCGCTAGCGGTCGGCGCAGCGCGGGAAGACCCAGCATCGCCACCCATGCAGGCCGCTCCGGTTCGCAGCGCTCCAGCTATTCGGGTTCACGCGCCCGTAGTTACAACGGAGCCTCTCGGCATGGCAGCAGCCGATCAACCGGAGTAAGGCGCTCCAGCTCTCAGGCAGTCAGACCCCGTTCCGCGACAGGAACCAGGCATGCCGGTTCCACCGGGAGAAGCCAAAGGTCCATCACAAGCAGCGGATTTGGCGGTTCCATGAGTGCTAGCCGCCCATCCACCATTCGGAGCGGTTCTGTCGGCACCGTCGGACAAAGCCATCGATCCTCGACGAACGGTACCAGGTATGGGTCTCGTAGCTATTCAACGGGGGCATCTCGACACTCGCCAGGTAACGGCGCTTTTCGCCTCCAGCCAACCACCGGACGCACTCGTGCAGCCGGGTCGCACGGCGTCACCAGTAATGCCACGCGCTCGGGAAGGGTCGGGATCAGTCACAGTTCAGGAGTGGCTGCAGGTCATGGCGTAAGCTCGCATGGTTCCGTTGGCCACTTGGGCGTCGGTTTAGGCCATGGGGGAGGCATCAGCGTCCTTGGCGGGCATGGATCTGTGTCAGGCCTGGGTCATGGAATCGGGGCTGGCATCGGACATGGTCTTGGTCACGGCATTGCACAGGGTCTTGGTCACGGGATCGGACATGGGAACAGGCATGGTGCGGGACACGGCTACGGGTATGGCCACCACAATAACTATTATGACGGCCATTACTATGACAGTCATTACGGCTTTGGATTGGGAATCTCCCTGGGTTACGGGAGTTATCCTTCATACTACCCGCATCACTATGCGTCCTACTATTCCTCCTCCTACCCCTACTACTACGCGTCCTATTACCCGTACTATGGCTCTTATGGCGCCTCCGCCTATGCTTCGTACTATGATGCTCCGTACACGTATGCCCCTGTCGTATACATCGAGTCGCAGGAAACTGTTTTTTCGTACGAAGACGACGTTTCGAATGAAGACGGCCTAACGAACGAAACAGCTACCCTCCAGGCGCCGGTCGTTGGAATCGACATCGACGTTCGCCCTGACGACGATGGACGGGCCTTCCCGGAAGGTGTGGGCGCTCCTCGGCCCCTGATCGAGGCGCAGGGGGCGCCGGAAGTGTTGCCCCCGTCGGTGGATGGGGAGGAATCATCCAGCCGCTTGGACGGTGACGGAGAAGAAAGAGGCGTGAGCGAAACCCACAACCCATCCAGCGAAACGGGTTTGCGAATCTGATCTGTGCTGTGGGCGCCACCCGGTCGTGTCGTCTCGTCGATATCGCATGCAGCCCAACGGGAAGAGGAGTCCGCCATGAACCCAGGGCGATGGATCTCTTGTGTCATGCGTGTGTGGTGTACGGGGTTGGTGGTGGCTGTCGCGTTGGCCGGGTGCAAACACGGCGGGCATCATGAAGAGTTTCTTCTCTCGCCGCCTCCGCCTGCGTTGCCTGAAGTCTCGCTGGTCAGTGACCCCGAGCCTCAACATCAGCAAGATCAGAACAACTCCCCGGGCGCTGAAGTGGTGGCTGGCCCGCTCACGCTAAGGGCTGCGCTGAGTCACTCGCTCTACAACAAAACGTCTCCCAAGCACCTGATCCTCAAGGTTGATCTGGCTGCTGCCGCGAACAGTCCGAAGAAGCGACGGCCCCTGAACCTGGCTCTGGTGTTCGACCGCTCCGGTTCGATGGCTGAGGACCGCAAGTTCGCCTATTCCATGCAAGCTGCAAGATTGGTGGTTGAGAACCTTGCCGATCACGACATCGTTTCATTGGTCGTCTTTAACGATCGTGCCGCGGTGCTTTCCCCGGCCGGTCGGGCGATCAACAGAGATTTCCTTCACTACCGCCTCGGCCAGTTCAGCCCCGAGGGCTACACGAACCTGAGCGCCGGCCTGCTGGAAGCCTTCGCGCAGATCGACGGCGCATCGGCTGAGGGACAATCGAAGCGAGTCATCGTGCTCACCGATGGGTTGGCCAACAAGGGTGTCACCGATCCGGCAAAGCTGCGTACCCTCGTAGCCGCCGCCCGTGCTCGGGGGATCGGCCTGTCCACGCTCGGCTGTGGAACGAAATTCGATGAAGCGCTTCTGAAGGATCTCGCGGCAGCCGGCGGCGGTCGGTACACGTACGTCCGCTCCCCGGAGGAAATACCCGGCGCGATTACGGCCGAACTCGACGGCTTACTCGATGTGGTCGCACAGAACGTGGTGCTCGAGATCGGGGTGTCGGCCCGCGGCACGATTACGCGCGTGTACGGTCGGTTGATCGATGATCGGCTGTCCACTTATCCCATCACGCTCGGCGACCTTCGGGATGGCGACCGGAGCGTGTTTTTGGTGGAGATCGCGCCGGACACGTTCCAGCCGAATACGAGTGTCAACGTGGATGTCACCTTGACCCTGGATAATCCGGAAACCGGGTCGCGCGTACAGCGCCGGCTGCATCCTGAGTCCTCCTTCTCCAGAAACGAAAGGCGAGTCCGGCTCAGCGCCAACAAAGGCGTCCTGGCGTACGCCAACGTGCTTGACGCGATGGAGCAAGCCGAAGAGGCCATCCAAGGCCTGGACATCGAGCGATTCCGAGAGGCCCGTATTTTGTTCAATCGGGTCTATGAAAAAGCCCGTCAGCACGCGATCGAAGTGCGGGATCAACAGCTATTGAATCAGACCTTCCTGCTGAAGCATTTCATGGCCGAATTGGCCGCCCTCGGCGACACGCGTTTGATGCACGACCACCGAGATGCCCGAAAGCGGATTCAAAAAGAGGTCGAATACCGCCGCTACCTCATGGAGCACCACCGCAGTCACGCGAAACCGCACTAGCGCACCACCACGCCTTAATTTGTGGGTGCCGGGCAGCGCCATGCTGTCGTGTGCCACTGCTTTCACGCA
>JADFMZ010000428.1 GCA_022563615.1 Planctomycetota bacterium | reverse complement strand
CCGCCGCCGCGGCGCCGGCCACGTGGCCGGCGGCCCCTCCGTCGCTGGCCTTGACGCCGCTGCACGGGTCCGCCGGCGCGTCGGTCACGTCTACGAAAATAAAACCCTTCGTCGGAGGTGTCGGGTCGCAGGAGGTATGGGCGGGACAAGCCGCCTTGGCCTCACCGATGAGGATCATGGTGGCCGGCTTTCGGGCGACGATGACCGTGAAAATCGCCAGATGTCTAAGCGGCGTGCGTTCGAGCAGGCGATTGATCCTGTCACAAACCGCGAATGGAAGCAGGACGAGCCTACGGGTTTTTTCGACGACAAAACCGGCCTGTTCGAGTAGCAACTTGAGCCTCGAAAGGCCCAGGAATTGCGGCGAGCCGTCCTCGAAGAACATCCGTCGAAAACCAATTCTACGCAAAACCGAGCGGAGGCGATCCCACGCGGCGGCTGTCGGACTGGTCGTGCATAGGAGCAGCGTTCCACCGGGACGCAGGACGCGAAACGCTTCGGCTGTGAATCGCTCCGGGTGCTGGAGATAGTAGATCATCTCCGCGCTGATCGCGGTGTCGATGGATGCATCGATCAAGGGAATCGCTTCGGCATCGCAACAAAGGCTGCGACACGCCAACTTCTTGCTGGCCAACCGGCACATTTCGGGAGCAATGTCTGAATGGAAGGCGTTGGTTCGGTCGGCCAGGGCGGCGGTCACCTCTCCCGTGCCGCCACCGATCTCGAAACTACGACCGCGCACATAGGGGGCTAGCGCCTCCACGCGTCGCCGGACGGCGTACCGGTTGCTGCACGCATCGTATTGATGAGCGGCGGCATCGAAGCAGGCTGCGACTTCTTGATTGGTCAGGCCGGCCATAGGCTGATGGTTTCCTCGCTGGGCGCCGTAAGACGGCAGGTTTGGCTCCTGGCGTGCATGTCCGAGCGACGCCCCGACTGGCGACTCACGCACCCGGCAATCAAGTGTGCCGTCGCCTCTTTGTGGGCGGCCTATGGTTTTCCGGCGTTCCGGCGCGCCGGGGGAAGCCCCGACGCTACACTTGGGTGATCCGTGCTCTGAGACCGTCTAACAAAACGTGTTTCGAAGCGCCCACTACACTCCGACGTTCGCGCAGGCTGAAGCCTGCGGCTCGGTTTTGTTGGAAGCTCTCAGAGAAACTTGATCTTTCCGGCTGCGAACCAGCACATTCTTAGAAGAATCCATCCATGCCGGAAGCGCGAGATGTTGGTTTGCCCGTAGGTGCGCGCTTGGTAATGGACGGGCACATCGACGATTTTCAGGTTGAGTCGTGCAGCGCCGAAGAGCAATTCGAAATCACCGAAGGGATCGAAGTCGCCAAAGTAGTCGCGGTCGGCCCTGATGCGCAGATAGTCCGCCCGTGTCAGCACCTTGGTGCCGCACAGTGTGTCGCGGAACCGCTGCGAGAGCAGATAAGTGAAGATCGCACCGAACACCTTGTTGCCGAGCAGGTTCAGGAAGCGCATCGCCCGGGCGTCCATCAGATAGACCATTCGTGAGCCGTTGATGAACTCACCCCGGCCCGAGGCCAGCGTATCGAAGAACATCGGCAACTCCTCCGGTGGAACGCTCAGGTCGGCATCGAGGATCATCAGGACGTCGCCGGAAGCCTCGGCAAACCCAAGGCGCACCGCATCCGCCTTGCCCTTTCCGTTTTGCTTCAGACACCGGATATCATGGAGGCCGTCATCTTCGCGAACCGCGTCCTGGATCGCCTCCCAGGTATTATCCTTACTGCCTCCCTCGACGAAAATGATCTCCTGTTTCTCTGCAAACTTCGGTATGCGAGAAAGCAAAGGCCTGATGTTGCCCGCCTCGTTGCAGGCCGGCACGATGATCGACACGCTCCGGGGTCGAGCGGCGGCGAGCGTTTGCGGCGCCATCGGCCTGGCGACGACGATGTAGTTGAGTCCCAGCTCATCCACCCAGGGCAGATTGGCAACCACACGATTCAGGAATGTGGACACCAGCGGCAGGTACAGCGGCGCGATGGTCAAGCCAAAGACGCGCACGGTTTCAAAACCGGCAAGGTTGAGTAGATGAGTGACCTCGGCTGTGGGCAGCCAGTTGTGCTCGCCGGGTGATCTCTCCTTGAGGCGCAGCCATTCCATGAGTTTCAGCGCCGGCTGCCAGAGCCGACTGTTGTGCACGACCACGAGACGGGTTCGCGCGTGGCAGACCTTTTGCAACGTACGAAACAGGGTCGGCAGATCGTAAATTTCACCCAGGGTCTGCGAAAGAATGACGTAGTCGAAGGTCTCGTCGAGTTGATGGACATCCTCACCGGGCATGTGATGGAAACGCAAGCCCGGTTGGCGGCGCCGGGCCTCGTTGATGATCCGAGCGTTCAGGTCGACGCCGACGCCGACCGACGGGCGCAGCGACGCCAGCAGCTCCCCGTCCGCACAACCGATGTCCAGCACCCGGCTGTTAGGCTGCACGATACCCGCCAGGCGATGCTTGATGCGTTTGTAGTAGTAGGGTGTCCAGCCGGTGCGAACGCCGGTCCGAACCCGGCCGTAGAAGCGCTGCAAGGATTGCTGCCAGCGAGCGGCCCCACCGGCCGCATCATGTGCAAAAGCCTGAGCGGGGCCAGGCTGTGGATCGCCCATTGGCCCGGAAGTGGGGGAAGCAATCGCTGGCACGGAAAGATCGCTCATAGGGGCTCAGTCGATCGCGATGAACCGCCA
>JADFMZ010000427.1 GCA_022563615.1 Planctomycetota bacterium | reverse complement strand
GTGGGATCTAGCTCGATCCGACCCGCCCGAGTGGTGGACAGAGGTTCTCGATACCAGCTATTACCTGTGGTTTGCGTTCATGCCTCTTGCCGGTGCATACTTCCTGAGCCATCGCAACCGACGAAAACGAGACCATTACTTTGCAGCATTCATGTACGTCTGGCCGGTTGGCGTGTTGCTGGGCCTAGCCTTTCCGAGTCACGGTCCTTGCTACATGGATGCCACACATTTCCCCGCCTCGGGAATGTCCCTGTGTCGCATGGTTCAAGGTAAGCTGTGGGAACATTACACGGGTTTGGAGAGGATCACACTGCTGGGCGACGGAGGACTGCAGTTCGGATGCGGCCTGATGGCCATGCCGAGCTTGCATGTCACCGTGTGCTGTCTGTACGTCCTATTCTTCTGGCACGAGGGGTTGTGGTTACGATGGGGATCCATTGTCTACGCCGGTTTGATCTTCGTCGGATCGCTGTATAGCGGCTGGCATTATGCCATTGACGCTTATGCAGGCCTGGCAATAGCGGCACTGGCGACGTGGGCCGCAGGCAGATTGCCCGGCGCCGCTCGTCAGCCGGTGGGTCGTTGTATAATTGCCCAGTCTGGGGCGGCACGGGCACTGTAGTGAACTGCGGTGACGGCGCGGCCGATATGCAACCGATGCCTCGGTCCTGGCAACACCCGTACATCGAAACGTTATTGGATAGTGCGAACGCGGACGGGGGATGGGGTTATCGGCCGGGGTTGCAAAGCAGCGCTGAACCAACCGCGTTGGGTTGTCTCGCTTTGGAGGCATGGCACGTGGCGCCCTCGCGATGGCAACAGGGGCTTACCACTCTGACTCAGCTTCAGGATTCCGATGGCGGCGTACGCGTCGTCGCCGACGTGCCCGGAAGAAATTGGGCGACCGGGTTGGCGGTTCTCGCCTGGCTCGGTGCCGGCCCGGAAACCCAACAACGTTATGCATCTCCTGTCCGACGCGCCCTGGCCTGGCTCATCTCCGCGCGGGGACGGCGCGCTCCCGATGCGCCCGACGTGCTCGGGCACGATACCTCGCTGGAGGGGTGGGCCTGGGTGGATGGCACGCATTCCTGGGTCGAGCCGACGGCCTATGCACTGCTCGCCCTTCGTGCAGCCGGTTTCGCTCAGCACAAGCGCGTGCGCGAAGGGGTGCAGCTCCTGCTCGATCGCACTCTTCCCGACGGCGGATGGAACTACGGCAATACGCGGGTGCTCGGAAACACACTGCGCCCTTTCCCTTTGACCACCGGCATCGTATTGACCGCGCTGGCTGGCCAGCGGCGCGAAACCAGAATCGACGCGTCCATTCAATATCTGTTGGATTCGCTCACAAGCCTGCGTTCTCCGATGTCCATCGGCTGGACCCTGATCGGACTGGGCGCCTGGGACGCACGTCCGTCTGATGCCGGAGAACAACTCGCCCGCTGTGCGGCCCAAACCAGTGATCCGCTCCTTACGACGGAACGGTCGCTTCTATTGCTGGCCGATGCCGCGTTGCCGTTCCCATCCTTCAAGACAACGAGCGCTCATCATGGATGAATCCTTGGACAGTAAAATCTCTGGTACGTCCGGCGGAGGGCTATCCAGGCGCGAAATGCTCGGCGTGGGCGGCGCCGTGTTGTTCGGCGGATCGATCGCCGCAGGCTTGCGGCAATGGACGCGCCACGAGCGCGGTCTGCGCAGCGACGTGTTCATCGGTCGGGCTGATCGATATGACGCCGACCTTACCTCTTTGATTCTTGAAGGATTGGCAACTCTTGGAATCAGACGGCGAGAGATTCGCGGCAGGCGCATACTTCTCAAACCCAATCTGGTGGAGACCGCGTTGGGGCACGCGCACATCAACACTCACCCGTCGGTCGTCGTTGCCGCTGCGGAAGCGTTTCGTCGGCTCGACGCAGCCGAAGTCATCGTCGCCGAGGGACAGGGGCATCGACGCGACAGCCGGCTTGTATTGGACGAATCGGGAATGGGTGACGCGCTTCGAGAGGCTGGACTGCCGTTTGTGGACTTGAACCATGACGATTTCATCACGACGCCCAATGCAGGACGATGGACGTCGCTCGAATCGCTTTACCTGCCTCAGACTCTGGCTCGCGCCGACTGGGTCGTATCGCTGCCCAAGCTCAAGACGCATCATTGGGTCGGCGTGACCTGCGCCATGAAAAACCTGTTCGGCGTGATGCCGGGTGTGGTGTACGGTTGGCCGAAGAACGTGCTCCATTACCAGGGCATTTCGGAATCCATTCTCGACATCAACGCAACGGTTCGACCGGCGCTAGCCATTGTGGATGGCATCATCGGAATGGAAGGCGACGGCCCGATCATGGGATCGCCCAAGGCTGCGGGTTGCCTCCTCATGGGGCGCAATTCGGTCGCGGTGGACGCCACCGCCGTTCGTGTGATGGACTTGAATCCCTACGGAGTTTCCTATCTGACGGCTGCGTCGGGGCTGCTTGGACCCGTGCACGAGTGGAACATCGCTCAGCGAGGCGAATCGATCGACACGGTTCGTACACGCTTTGCCGTCATCGATGCGCCACATCTGGCGGGGGTTGTTCCAAGCTGACTTAGCTCGACTTTTGCCCTTTTTCCCGTCGCTAGGCGGCGGGGGCGAGGGCGTATAGTAGCACGGCCCTTATAGGTCGAGATAGTTTTGCAAAGGCATCGCCATGGGTGGGTGTTGCAAAAACCCAGTCGG
>JADFMZ010000096.1 GCA_022563615.1 Planctomycetota bacterium | reverse complement strand
CTTCGAGATTTCTCCCGATATCGCCATGCTGGCAGAGTCGTTCCAGCAGGCGGGCTACGACACCGGCGCGTTTGTCGCCGCCTACGTGCTGCATTCGCGCTGGGGCCTTTCTCGAGGGTTCGCTACCTACAACGACAGCGGCGTCCACGGGGTCGACGATCTCGGCGGCGAGGGCCACAACGAGCGGCGCGGCGACGAGGTCCTCGACGTCGCCCTGCCCTGGCTGCTGCAGCAACGCCAGGCGCCCTTCTTCGGGTGGGTACATCTGTACGACCCGCACGCCCCCTACGAGGCGCCGGACAATCCAAAACTCGTGATTGACACGTCGAAATGCTCGCCGCAGGAGGCAGCGCTGACCCTGATCGAGATGCTCGAGGTCGCCGGAAAAATCTCCACACTCCAGGAATAGCGACCGAGCCTCAGTGCGCAAAAATTCGGGAACCCAGGCTCGCCGAAACCCGGGTTCCCTATGAAGAGACTGGGTACCCATCGTGAGTATTCCAGCCTCCTGGAAGGCGTATCGTCACCTGCCTCCTGCCGCTTGAGTATGCCGTACTCTGGCCGAAGTGAATCGCTCTCGCAAGTTGCGGCGACTCATCGTTCGCACCTTCAGCGGAAAATGATGGTGACGGCCACGGAGAATTGCTTGCCTGAGAGCGTGCTTGCAAGATCGCGTGCCACGGTCCGCAAGCCGCCGGGCGTTGATGTTTTTTGGAAAGGTCCGATAGGATCAGAGCGTTTTTGTAGAAGCGGTTGATCGACCCGCTCTTCTATGACTTCCGCCGACACCCACCCTGCATTCCCCGCTCGGGGTCCGCTCAGTACGTCAACCTGAGCCCCATGCGCAACCCGCATTGCGTTTGAAGTCTGCGGCGCGAGCCGTTCAGCTCGAGGTTTGCGAAGGGATGATCAGGCGGAAGTGCGCGCCGCCGTATTGGGGATGATGGCGTGAGAACAGTTCGAGCTTGCCGCCCAATAGTTTGGCCCAACCCCGGGCGAGCGCCAGGCCTAGCCCGATGCCGCCCTGGGCGGCTGCGTCCGCGCCACGACCACGGCGGAAGGGCTTGAAAATCCGCCGCTGGTCGCGCCGGTGGATGCCGGGGCCCGAATCGATGACATCAAGGTGTAATTGCCCGTTCTCGTTCTCCAGCCGAACCAGGACCGTCGCGTCGGTTCCCGCCCGGGCGTGGCGACAGGCATTGTTGACCAGAACCGCCGCGATACGGTGGACGACATCGACATCGATTCGCATCGGCTGTCCGTTGGCAACCGCGTTTTCCGTGAGGGCGCGAATCCCGTTGTCGGCGCAGAGCTTTTCGAGCGTGTCCGAGATCAGGCTGAGTAGTGACGGTCCGTCGGTGTCCACCGGATTGAGTCGCACCCGATGGTTCTCCAGCCGGGCGTACTCCAGAACGCCTTCCACCAGGTTGGAAAGGCGAATGGACTCGCGATTGAGCGTATCGAGGTATTCCTGTTTGGATTTTTCGGGTACCAGCCCTGCGGACAACATGTCCGTATACAAACGAAAAGTCGTCAGGGGCGTACGAAGTTCATGGGTGACCGTATAGGCAAATTGTGTTCGGCGTTCAGTCAGGGCGACCAGATTGCGCAGGCCTAAACCGGCGACGATCAGCACGGCGGCGGCGGCGGCCCACATCGTCAGCAACGTCGGACGAACCCTTTGCCAGGCTGCTGCGGCAGCACCGCCCGCCACTTCCGGGACGCTCAGGTGCACGGGCAGGCTGGCCATCTTCGTCTCGTCGCCAGGCTCAGGGGTTTCCGAGGTGACGCGAATGGGCAGAAGTTCCACCTCGGAGAACAGATGGTCGATTTGATCGAGCAGCTTCGGCGCCAGAGAGTTCCAGTCCGCCACGAATCCCTGATGGAACATCGCGCCGTCGCGGGCAGTTCCCTCACGGAGAAACACCAGTTTCATGCTCTCGCCATCGGGCGCGGCTAGCCAGAACGGCGGGATGAACTGTTCCGGTTTGCTTTCAACCGACCCAGCCACGAGGGTCGAATCCATCGTGTCCGGGTCGGCGCCCCTACAAGAACACGATTCACAGATTCCTTGCGAAGAGAGCCCGTTGACCCAGCATTCGCAATAAGAACTGTGGCCTCTGATCCTGCCCGCGTCCTCGTCGTGATTGTGTCCCGGTGTGATACATTCGCCCGGAGCGAGATAGCTGCGTTGCGAAGCCCGGTGACTGCTGACTCGCTTGAGGTATTCCGCACCCGGCGCAGCCTGAGCCTCCACCTTTGCATCTCCCAAACGATCGGCGACCGGCAGGACAGGCTGGTGCGCTACATCGGTCGAGCCGTTTAACGTGCGCTCATTGCGCAAGGCTTCGGTGACACGCTGGTAGAGCCGGGGCACGGGCAACGCGTGCCTCAGCCAGTCCAGGGAATCCCGCGCTTGTCGTTGCGCCAACTCGGTGGAAACGATGCACTCGACGGCCCACGGCGCGACCTCGTCCGGCAGGTGCGGGGAAGACCATCGCCCGCCCTCGACATGAAAGTAAAGATCGATCCAGTCATGAGGCGGGCTGATCAACGGAGATGGAAGCCGATAGTTGCCGGGCGCCAACCGCGTTCCTTCCCGGGCGTGGTAAATCTCCTTGGGTTTCGAGAACGCGACGTAGTCCGTGTGTTCCCGAGCGGATTCCGAGTTCAAAATGCCGCCGATGTAGCTATCCATCAACGTGACGGCGCGGAGAACCCGGCCTCGGTGCTGCTCGCGCACGTTGACCTTCGCCAGTTCCAGCGTCGCAACGGTCGCCCAACCCATCCCCCCGATCACCACGAATGCCATCAGGACGAACACCGCGGCGGCGGCCAGCTTGCTCCTGCGCGAGCTTCTCACGCGGCCCCCTCCTCCGCCACGTCCTCGACGGCGACGTGGACCTCCGGCCCAAGCATGTATCCTTCACCGCGCACCGTGACGATCCACTCTTTGGCGCGATCGGCGGAACCGCGGGCCAGCTTTTGACGCAGGCGGGTAATGTGCATGTCGATCGCGCGCGTCTCGACGGTGCCGTCGCGCAGACCCCAAACGCTGGAGAGCAACTCCTCGCGGGAGACGCATCGGCCCGCGTGGGCCGCCAGTCGCTGAAGGATTTCCGCCTCCATCTCGGACAACGCAATCGGCGAGGATTCGCCATGGCGCACCTCTCGACGGGCGCAGTCCACAGTGCTGTCTCCGGCACTGATGCGAACGATTGGCTTGGGGCGTTCCGGGCTACGGCGCAGGACCGCCTCAACGCGGGCCAGCAGTTCACGAGCCGAGAATGGCTTTACGACGTAGTCGTCCGCTCCGCCGTGCAAACCGCGAACCCGGTCGTCCTCCGATCCCCGGGCTGTCAGGATAATGACCGGAAGAGACGCATGGGTCAGTCGAAGCTCGGATAGCACCTCAAACCCGTTCATGCCGGGCAAGAGCAGATCGAGAAGAACCAGGTCGACGTCCGCTCGACGGGCTTCCGCCAGGCCGGACACTCCGTCGGCAGCCTCCAGAACCTGGTATCCGGCGATAGTTAAGGCGTCCGCGATGCCGCGACGGATCGCGTCTTCATCTTCAACAACGACAATCGTGCGTTTTTTGGACATGGTCGATTCCTGAATCTTGCGAACCCTTCCGATGGACCATCGGCAGGCCTGGAACCCGTCAGCTATTCTATCATAGGAATCTCCACCCCACACGACGAGACTCTTCGATCTCGGACAAGTTAACCGCGTGTTACAAAGGTGGCGTCGTGGGGCTGCCAGTGTGGTCGCGCGATGCAGCCGGGCTTATGAATGCGGTTCCGGGGGAGGTTCCGATAGTCTTGAGGAAGGGCGTGTCCAGAGCAGCCAACCGGTGGCTGCCAGAACGCCCGCCGCATCCGCGACCCAGTCGCCCAACGACATGGTCCGTCCGACCCACTGCTGAAGCCACTCGTCCAGAGCCGCATAGGCGAAATACGCCGCGACCCAGAAAGCGAGACGGCCGACCGAGCGGGAACCGTACATAGCCACCACGCGGCGTCCACCCAACCAGGTAAGAACGTAATAAATCGCAAAGTGGACGACCTTGTCGCCTTGTTGGATTGAGAACGAACCGCCGTGGGTGATTGGAATATGCGTGATCGTAAACAGGAAGACCCAGAACCCGATCCAAAGCGTTCGGCTTCGCCCGCGATGCACCGGCTGCTTCGAATCCACGTTCATCCGGCGGAGCAGTTCGAGCGGCGGTCCGGTCGATCCGCCGTCGGCATCGGAACGACTCCGATCGGCGCCTCACTTGAGGATTGGCAACGCACCGGTTCGCGCAGGCCGAGGCCGGTCATGAAGCATTCGCCATCTTGTCCAGCCGAGTGGGCGCGCTCGAATCCGGGCGCGTGTCGGCCACGCCAGGCGTTGATCGGTTGGCTGGAAGGGTTAGGGGAGGCGTGGGCGCGCTCGGTTCCGGCGGCGCCTGTTCTTTCAGGTCGGTTTCGTGCGAATCGTTCCGCTGCGACGAGCGCGGTAATGCCGACTCCGGCTGTGCCATTCGAGCCGAGTCCCCGAAGATTTCAATGGCCAAGTTGGCGTAGTCGATTGCCCCGTTGCTGCGCGGAGCGTAGTCAAAAACGGTTTGGCCGAAGCTGGACGCCTCCGCAAGCTTGATGTTTCGTCGGATGCAGGTGTCAAAAATCGTA
This sequence comes from Planctomycetota bacterium, assembly GCA_022563615.1. Lineage (GTDB taxonomy): Bacteria > Planctomycetota > Phycisphaerae > UBA1845 > UBA1845 > JADFMZ01. The sequence goes on along the minus strand of JADFMZ010000096.1, from coordinate 4,737 downwards.
GCGTTCGACCAGGGCACCGGCGTCCGGCGAGCGGACGCTAGAAAACTCGTCAGATCCGCCACGACCTCCATGGCGAGCCGAGTGAGCGGTTCATGCATGCACCAAACGACCCCGACCACTTCCAGCTTCGGGTTGATCCGCTGGCGCACCAGCGTGACGGTCTCGAACAACTTGCTCAAGCCCTGTAACGCGAAGAACTGCGCCTGAAGCGGGATGAGCACCTCGTCGGTCGCGACCAGGGCATTGACGGTCAGGATTCCAAGAGAGGGGGGACAATCGATCAAAAGGTAATCATAGTTCTGAGCCGACGGCACCAAGGCCTCACGCAGAAGCACTTCCCTGCCGGTGATGCTGACCAACTCCATCTCGGCGCCGGCCAGATCGATATCCGCCGGCACCAGCGAAAGGTTTTCACTGATGCGCAGGGTCACTTCGGCAAGCGGGGTGTGTGAGGTCAGCACGTCGTAGATGCTGGGTTGGCCGTCGGCAGGTTCCGCGCCGAAATGAAGGGAAAGGTGCCCCTGGGGGTCCAGGTCGATCAGCAGCACCCGAGAGCCGGACCGCGCCAACGCCGCCCCGAGATTGGCGGTCGTCGTCGTCTTTCCGACGCCGCCTTTCTGATTGATCACCGCGATGGGTCGCATCGGTCCTCCCTTTCCGAACGGGCCATTCACGCCACGGCGCTACTGCATTGGCCTCCTGCCGACCGCCGACGCCGTAAAGTATAATCATCGACCGCCGTTGGAGCAACAAGACTTGCTACGGTTTAAGGTCGGCTGTGCGTGCCGGGAATTTCACAGCCTCTTTAGTCTGGGGCGTCCCTCGGTAGAATGGTTCCATGGCCTACATTCCCTACATTGAGCAAGAGGACGCTTCGCCCGAGCTTCAGCGGCTCTATGATCGCTATCGAGAGCCCGGTGGGGGCGTGGACAACATCCTCAAGATCCACGGCCTGAATCCGCCCAGCATGGAAACCCATTACGAACTCTATCGTACGCTTATGCACGGCCCGTCAGGGCTGAACCGCGTGCAGCGGGAGATGATCGCCGTCGTTGTCTCGTCCATCAACGAGTGTCACTACTGACTGCATCATCACGGGGCGGGGCTCCGACGACTTACGAAAGATGAAGCGCTCGCGCCTGCTCTGGCGGCTGACTACGCCCAGGCGCCGATCGACGATGCCGACAAGACCATGTTGCGCTACGTCGAAAAACTTACACGCACGCCGGCTGAGATGAACCGTGACGATGTTGAAGCGCTAAGGCAGGCCGGCTTCGCGGACGCCGCAACTCTCGACATCTGTCAGGTGGCCGCCTACTACGCGTTCGTCAACCGGCTGGCCGACGGTCTGGGGGTCGAACTGGAGAGGTAGCACCCTTTGTCATTGGAGTCTATCTCAAGAAGTGTGGCACGGGTTTGCAACCCGTGCGCTAACACCGATTGAAAACCGGCGCCGCCGGTTGAAAACCGGTGCCACAAGGGTGAATGGGAAAAGCTCCTATTTTCGAGGTTCGGTGAGCGTAATATCACAGTGGAATCGCAAAGCGATAACTGGTGCGCCCGCTTCGAATCGTCGATGGCTCTCTGGGAGGCCCACCCTCCCAGGGTTGTGGCCGACCGCTCCAATGAATGTGGACAGAACATGAGTTCGACCAGAACCCCGACGACAAGCGGCGGGAGGAAACTTGTGCTATAATCTGTTTGGCGCGGGTTCCATCAGGGCATCACGCATCGGAGCATTCATGAATCCCTACGTACACGAATTTCTTCCTTGCGGGCTGGAGTTCGGCCTGGTGCGGTTGCCGCAACGGCATGTGGTGTCGTTTCAGATTCGGTTCATGGCCGGCACTTCTGAGGAGCCGTCTGACAAGCTGGGTTTGGCCAGGCTCGTCGAGGACACGATCGACAAGGGCACCGAGCGGCGTACGGGGCGGGAGTTGCTGGACGCTTTCGACGCCATCGGCGCCGGCTGCGGCAGCGGTTGCGGGCGGGAAACGACGACGTTTACCTGTACGGTCCTACCCGAGCACTTCGAGCAGGCGCTGGCGCTCCACGCGGAGTTCTTGCGCACCCCGACGTTTCCTCAGGATGCGTTCGAGGTGAACGTCGCACTGGCTAAGCAGGAACTGGTCGCCCTGGAGGATGACGCGCAGGGGTTGGTTGATAAACATATCAGCCTGAAAGCGTTTGGGCCGATCCTGGGTCGTCACCCGATCGGGGAAGCTGAAACGCTGGATCGCACGACCCGGGAGGATGTGGAGAGTTTTTGGCGATCCAGCTACCAAGCCGGTCGAATGCTGTTTTCGGTGGCCGGCCCGCTGGACCCCCATCAAGTGACGGATTTGCTTCACAAACATTTTGAAGGGTTCGGCAGCGCCGGGCGAAACGGGCGCGAGCCCCGCGCCATTCGGTTCACGCCACAGATGAGCCATTACAACAAGGATTTGCAGCAGCAGCAGATCGCTATTTGCTGGCCGGGCGTGGACGCCACCCATGAGGATTTTCCGGTCCAGCGGGTTGCATTGGGCATCTTGTCAGGCGGCATGAGCGGCCGGCTCTTTACGGAAGTGCGCGAAAAACGCGGGTTGGCCTATTGGGTCAGCGCCTGGCATGAAACGCCGCGCGGCGCCGGCATGATGTTTCTGGGTGCTTCGACCACGCCCAAGCGCTGCGATGAAACGTTCGACACCCTGATGCGGGAGGTGGACCGGTTGGCTTTGGACATCGAGCCGGACGAGCTCGAACGAGCGAAAACCGGCATCGTGGCGCGGCATGAAACGCGAGGCGACAGCACGCGCGCCCACTGCTCCGAACTGGCCAACGATCTCTTCTTTTTCGGAAGACCGGTGCCGCCCGAAGAAAAAATCGCACAGGTTCAAGCGGTAACCGTGGACGCAATTCGGCGATACCTGGCAGAGCACCCTCGCAATCGACTCTGCGTGGTTACGCTAGGGCCTCGGCCGTTGAAAGAAGAAAGATTGGAAGAGGTTGGAAGGTTAGAAGGTTGGAAGGTTGGAAGGTCAAAACGGTGCATGATTCACTCGTTAGTGTCGATGTCTTGACTTTTCGACCTTCGACCTTCGACCTTCGACCTTCGACTTTTGACTTTTGACTTTTGACTTTTGACTCCTAGCTGTATTCCTTGAAACGAGAACTATGAAGGATCCATATACGCTCCACACGTTGGCTAACGGTCTTCAAATTGTGATCGAGCGCATGCCGGACGTGCGCAGCGCCGCCGCCGGGTTTCTGGTTTGCACGGGCGCTCGCGACGAAGTGGCCGAACAGGCTGGCGTTTCTCATTTCCTTGAACACATGATGTTCAAGGGCACCAACCGGCGAAGCTGGCAGGAAATCACCATCGACTTCGACCGCATGGGTAGCAGCTACAATGCGTTTACGAGTGAGGACCGTACGGTTTACTATGGCTGGGTGCGTCGGGCCGACATTGGGAAACAGATCGAGCTTTTAGCGGACATGATGCAGTCCACCCTCCCGCCCGAGGAGTTTGAGACGGAGAAGAAGGTCGTCCTTGAAGAGATCGCGATGGGCAAGGACGATCTGGAACACCTCACGTTTGACTTCCTTCAGGAAAAAGTTTTTGCCGGTCATCCGCTGGCCTGGCCCATCCTGGGATATGAGCAAACGGTTCAGGGGCTCTCGCGCGACGTAATGTGGGACTATTTCCGTCGGCGCTACGTGCCGGACCGCATGATTCTGATCATTGCGGGCAACGTCGAGCCGACGAAAATGATTGACCTGGCTGAAGAACTCTGCGGGTCGTGGCCGTCTTCGGAGTCGGCGCCCCCTCGAACGCCCCCGACGATTCGATCGGGAACGGACCTATTGCAGATTCCGCGTTTCAAACAGCAGATCATCGCGCTGACCTTCCCTTCCATGAGCGGCCCCGACGAACGAATCGAGACGGCTGAAGCTGCGGCGATGATCCTCGGCGGTGGGAACTCGCGTTTTTACTGGAATATCGTGCAGAAGGGCGTGGCGCCCAGGGCCGGCGCCCACCATCTGGATTATCACGATTGCGGTGTGATGGTGCTGTACGGCGCTTGCGAGCCGGACCGTGCTGACCAGCTTCTCGACGCAATGCGGGCGGAGGCGAATCGAATCTGCACGGAGGGGGTACAAGAGCATGAGGTCGATCGCGTCAAGAACATGCGACGGACTTCGCTGGCGGTGGAAGGTGAGGTGCCCTATCACCGACTTACGCAGATCATGGACGATATGGAATACCACGGCGCGCCGAGAAGCGTCGATCAGCGCCTGGCGGCTGTGGATGCGGTTTCAGCCCAGAACGTTCAGGACTATTTCAGGGAGTTCTCGATAGGCCGGGATGGACATCTTACTAGCGTCGGGCCAAGACGTTTCCCGGAAGGGGCCGCAATCTCGACGGCGTAGTGCTGCGTCAACCTTAGAACTCCTAACAAAACCGAGCCGCAGGCATTTTGAAAAGGCCTGCGCGAACGTCGGAGTGAAGTGGGCGCTTCGAAACACGTTTTGTTGGACTGTCCTTGGAACTTGAGGGTCGTTCAGTAGCAGGAGAGCGCAAAGGAAACGCAAAGATCATCTTTGCGATACCCTGCGTCACCTTCCGCTGAGCCGCGCCCGTGAGGAAGCGGTGCCGTTGTAGGTTGCGAAACCGCTGCCTTTGGGTCGCGGATCGGTTTGTGGGGACCGTTCCACTATGATGTTCTTGCCGGGGGGCTGATTCTCCTCAGGCGA